>CAZLPR010000006.1:0-23512 GCA_964561415.1 uncultured Dechloromonas sp.
GCGGCGCCCAGGCGCGCCAGCATTTCGGCATAACGTGCAAAAAGCCGCTCGTGCGCATCCTCGCGAGGCAGCAAATGCATCAGTAATTCGTTCAGGTAATAGCCACAAAATAAAGCCTCGCCCGCCAGCAAGGGCTGACCGCCCTGCCATTCAGCTTTCATCAGCGTCAACACGTCGCCTTTACCGGCCCAGCCCACCTCAAGCGGCTGAAAACCCATCAAAAGCCCGCGTATCGCTGAACGCGGCCGGCGCGCCCCACGTGCCAGCAAGGCGACGCGCCCGAAATCCCGGGAAAACACTTCAACAATGAGGCTGGTTTCCCGAAACGGGTAGCTGTGCAAGACGTAGGCCGGCTGGCCGTCGACTTTGCTGCGCAGGCTCATTCGTAACCGAGACTCTTCAGCAGGCGCTCGTCATCGTTCCAACCGGATTTAACCTTGACCCAAATTTCAAGGTAAACCTTGCTATCGAACAAGCGCTCCATATCCTGTCGCGCCTCGCTGGCAATCCGCTTCAGCGATTCGCCGCCCTTGCCAATGACAATCGCTTTGTGACCGTCACGGTCAACGACAATTGCCGCAAAAATTCGCCGAAGATCGCCTTCCATTTCAAATTTTTCAATTTCAACGGTCGTGGCGTAAGGCAACTCATCACCGAGCAAACGAAACACTTTTTCACGGATATATTCGGCCGCAAGAAAACGTTCGCTTTTGTCCGTCAGCTCGTCTTCCGGGAACATCAAGCCTTCATTGGGCAGATGCTTGCGCGCCTCGGCGAGCAATTCATCCGTCTGCTTACCTTTGGTTGCGCTAATCGGCACGATGGCGGCGTAATCATGATCCGCCGACACCAAGGCAAGAAATGGCAGCAAAGAACTACGATCTTTCAACTGATCGGTCTTGTTGATAACCAGAATGACCGGTCGATCTTTCGGCAATAGTTTGACCACCGCCTGATCCTTGGCATCGTAGCGCCCAGCCTCAATAACAAAGAGCACCAGATCAACGTCACTCAAGGTTTGCGTCACGCCGCGATTCATCGCCCGGTTGAGCGCATTGCCATATTTTGTCTGAAAACCGGGGGTGTCGACAAAGACGAATTGCGCATCCTCGTTGGTGACAATACCGGTGATCCGGTGCCGGGTTGTTTGCGCTTTGCGCGAAACAATACTGATTTTTTCCCCAACCAGACGGTTGAGCAAGGTTGATTTGCCGACATTGGGTCGACCCACAATGGCGATATAACCTGAACGGATTTTCTTCATGCCTTCAATTCTTTCAATGCCTTGTCGGCTGCAACCTGCTCGGCAATACGGCGACTGGGGCCATGACCGATGGTACGCAAGGGTGGGTTGTCAATTTCACACGCCACCTCAAAGCGCTGCTCATGGGCAGCGCCGGTAGCTTCAAGCAAAACGTAGCGCGGAACGAGTTTTTTGCGCCCTTGCAGCCATTCCTGCAAACTTGTTTTCGCATCTTTCTGAACCTGACCAGGCTTCAGCTCATCAAGTAACGGCTGATAGAGTTTGCTGATCACCGCATACGCTGCATCAAAACCGGCATCGAGATAAACAGCGCCAAGCAATGCCTCAACGGCATCGGCCAGAATGGAAGGGCGTTGCGCCCCACCGCTTTTCAATTCCCCCTCGCCCAAACGCAGGCATTCGCCGATATTCAAGCTTAGTGCCAAACGGTGCAGCGCATCCTGGCGTACAAGGTTGGCCCGCAAGCGGGATAAATCACCTTCCGGCAAATCGGGAAAACGATGAAACAAGGCGGCGGCGATGACGCAATCGAGAATGCCATCGCCGAGAAATTCCAGGCGCTCGTTGTTGGGCGTGCCAAAACTACGATGCGTCAACGCCGTTCGGAGAAGCTTCTGATCCGAAAAATCGTGCCCCAGCATTTTGGCGACAGAGAGCGCGCTCATGCCTTACTGTCCAGCGGTCGACCCTCGATAATCGATCAAAAGGCTGACATTCAAAAAGAGGGGAATACGTTTTTCATAGGCAAATTCGATCACAATTTTGCCGTTTTCCTTTGAAATATCGAGCTGATCACCCTTGAATTCAAGGTAATCAATATCGGCATATTTATTAAAAGCGTTACGGATATCAGCCACCGTTGCGTCTGGTGCCGCTTGCGCCGCAACAGCCTTGGTGTCTTTGACTATCTTGTAATACTCAAGCGCGGTTGGCACGACTTTCATTCCCAGCACAGCCACCAGAAAGAAAAGTACCCCCCAAAAGATCAAGCCCGAGAGCGCTACACCACGTTGATATTTCATCATTTTCTCCTTACTTGAAGGAACCGATCCGACTTAGATCGCCAAGATTCAACCAGATGAAGAAAGCCCTGCCAACAATATTTTGTTCAGGAACAAATCCCCAGGCCCGGCTGTCGCGACTGTTATCACGGTTATCGCCCATCATGAAATAATGGCCAGCGGGCACCTTGCAAATAAAGCCAATGGCATTGTAAGTGCAGTTTTCGCGATACGGGAAGCGCCCGGGGTCAGGCACAAAGGCCGGCGCATCGGTATCGTTCAGGAAGCGATGCTCAACCCCCATTTGCGCTTGATACTGCTCGGAGTAATACAAACGCTCGGGATGCAGATAATCGGCAAGTTTGCTCACTTCAACGGCTTTACCATTGATGGTCAGACGTTTGTTTTGATAGGAAACCGTATCCCCCGGCAAACCAACCACGCGTTTGATGTAATCCAGTGAAGGATCTTCCGGATAGCGGAAAACCATGACATCGCCGCGTTTGGGCAAGTTGATATCGATAATTTTCTTGTTGATGACCGGCAGGCGAATGCCGTAGGTAAATTTATTGACAAGAATAAAATCACCGACCAGCAGGGTCGGAATCATCGAACCAGAAGGAATTTTAAACGGCTCGAACAAAAAAGAACGCAGTACGAAAACGATCAGGATAACCGGGAAAAAACTCGCGCCCCACTCCACCCAGAACGGCTCTTTGGCATTTTTTGCGCGCAATTTTCGGCATTTCAGCACGTCGACCGCATAAAGAGCGCCAGTAAAAACCAGCAGCACAAAAAGAATCAGGGCAAAGTTCATCAGGGCTCTCAGTTATCAACGCGCAGAACAGCGAGGAAAGCCTCTTGCGGAATTTCCACACTACCCACTTGTTTCATGCGTTTTTTACCGGCTTTTTGCTTTTCCAGCAGTTTCTTTTTACGGCTGATATCGCCGCCATAGCATTTGGCCAGCACGTCCTTGCGCATGGCTTTGACATTTTCCCGGGAGATGATGTGCGAGCCAATAGCCGCCTGAATGGCTACGTCGTACATCTGGCGAGGAATCAATTCGCGCATTTTCGAGGCCAGTTCGCGCCCCCGATATTGCGCATTGGCACGGTGCACGATCAACGACAGGGCATCGACTTTTTCGCTATTGATCAGGATATCCATCTTGACCACATCGGCCGCGCGGTATTCCTTGAAATCGTAGTCAAGCGAGGCGTAGCCTTTGGTACATGACTTCAATTTATCGAAGAAATCCATAACCACTTCGGCCATCGGCATTTCATAAACGACCTTCACCTGGCGACCGTGATAATGCAAATCAACCTGGTTGCCGCGTTTCTGGTTGCACAGCGTAATGACATTGCCGAGATAATCCTGCGGCACAAAAATCGTTGCCGTAATGATCGGCTCGCGCACTTCCTCAATTTTGCTGGTATCGGGCAATTTGGACGGGTTCTCAATCTGCACGACCGAGCCATCGCGCATCACGACTTGATAAATTACCGTCGGCGCAGTGGTGATCAAATCCTGATCAAACTCCCGCTCCAGGCGCTCCTGGACAATTTCCATGTGCAGCAGACCCAGAAAACCACAGCGGAAGCCGAAGCCCAGCGCCTGCGAAACCTCTGGCTCGTAATGCAGTGAGGCGTCGTTCAGTTTGAGCTTTTCAAGCGATTCGCGCAGTGAGTCGTACTGATTGGATTCAATCGGATACAAACCGGCAAACACCTGCGGCTTGATCTCCTTGAAGCCGGGTAATGCTGCAGCCGCTTTGCGGTCGACCGTGGTGATCGTATCACCGACCTTGGCTGCCTTCAATTCCTTGATGCCGGAAATAACAAAGCCGACTTCACCAGCACGCAGCGCGTCACGCGGTACAGATTTTGGCGAAAACACGCCGACTTGTTCGCAAAGCTGCACGGCGCCGGTCGCCATGAAGAGCAACTTATCCTTGGGGCGCAAAACACCATCGATGACGCGAACCAGCATGACCACACCGACGTAATTATCGAACCAGGAATCGATAATCAACGCCTTAAGCGGCCCATCCAGATCACCTTTGGGCGGCGGGATGCGGGCAATGACCGCCTCGAGAATATCCGCCACGCCCAATCCGGTCTTGGCAGAGGCAAGCACGGCATCGGTCGCATCAATACCGATTACATCCTCAATTTCCTGACGCGCATTGTCCGGGTCAGCCGAGGGCAAATCGATTTTATTCAACACCGGCACAACCTCAACCTCAAGTTCAAGCGCGGTATAGCAATTGGCCACGGTTTGCGCCTCAACGCCCTGTGAGGCATCGACAACCAATAGCGCGCCCTCGCAGGCGGATAGCGAGCGCGAGACTTCATACGAGAAGTCAACATGGCCCGGCGTGTCAATTAGATTGAGATTGTAAATCTGCCCATCCCGCGCCTTGTAGCATAGCGAAGCCGTCTGGGCCTTGATGGTAATTCCACGCTCGCGCTCGATATCCATCGAGTCGAGAACCTGCGCCTCCATCGGTCTGAAAGACCGCCGCAGAGATGAATAATGCGATCAGCCAGCGTCGACTTGCCGTGATCGATGTGGGCGATGATGGAGAAATTTCGAATATGATCCATTGATGCTTGTAAAAAAGGGCGCTTTACGGCGCCCTTCCCTGTTCAGAAGACCTTGGATTTTAGCGGATTTTGGCCAAATACTCACGGGTTTTAGGCTCGTCCAGGAAGTAATGGCAGAGTTCATTTTCCCCATGCAGCAAAACCGGCACCAATTCATCGTACCTGGACTCGAGAAGTGGATCGGCATCGACGTCGAGCACGTTGACGTTAGCGCCAAACTCCGCAGCCAGCGGCGCCAATGCCACCTCCATGTCATGGCAGAGGTGGCAATAGCCGCGGCTGATCAGCGTTAATTCAATTCCCATTCAAATCTTTAATCGTCACAAAAGTTTGCATTTCACCACGGCGAATCAACAGCGTCACACTACTGCCCTTCTCAAATTGATGGAGCAGCTTGTTGAACTGCTCAACCGTCCTGACCTCGGTGGTCGCCCCTTTGCTGATCACGGCAATGACAATGTCGCCAGGGCGCAGATCGGCACGGGTACTTGCGCCACGGACATCTTCAATGAGCAATCCCGCATTCATTTTCAGTTCACGTTTTTGTTCGACCGTCAGTTCGCTAACGATTAAACCGATACGGTTAGCCACTTGTGCGGGAGGTTTTGCACCACGGAACGGTCGACCACTTGCCTGTTTCTCATCAGGCACCTCACCGATGGTGACCGGAATATCGCGCACCCCGCCTTTGCGCCAGACCTGAACCACCGAACGCGTCCCAGGACGAACCGCGCCCACCATGCGTGGCAAATCCGCTGAGTTATTAATGACTTTGCCATCAAACTTCAAAATGACATCACCCGGCTCAAGACCCGCCTTATCAGCTGGCCCACCCTTTTCGACAGCATTCACTACGGCACCGGCCGGCTTGCTCAAGGCCAGTGAATCGGCCAATTCCTTGCTAACTTCTTGAATCACAACTCCCAAACGACCGCGACTGACCTTGCCGGAAGCACGCAGTTGATTCTGGACATCCATCGCGACATCAATCGGGATGGCAAATGAAACGCCCATGTAACCGCCACTGCGGCTATAAATTTGGGAGTTAATACCAACCACCTCGCCCCGCATATTGAAGAGCGGGCCACCTGAATTGCCGGGATTGATCGCAACATCGGTCTGAATAAATGGCACATAATTTTCCTGCGGTAGCGAGCGCCCCTTGGCCGAGACAATACCGGCAGTTACGGAGTTATCGAAACCAAAGGGGGAGCCAATGGCGACAACCCATTCGCCCACTTTAAGCTGATTGGTATCAGCCATTTTTACAACAGGCAGACCGCTTGCTTCAATCTTGATCAGGGCAATATCGGTTCGTTTGTCGCTACCGATTGTTTTCGCCTTGAATTCACGCTTATCAGTCAGGCGAACGGTGACTTCATCCGCCCCATCGACGACATGGGCATTGGTCAGAATGTAGCCATCGGCACTAATGACAAACCCAGAACCGAGAGATTTACTCTCGAACTCACGCGGTACGCCGCCTCCGGGCTGACGCGGGATAAAACGCTTGAAAAATTCGAATGCCGGATCATCTTCATCGAACGGAAACGGCATGACCTGAGCTTGGCTGCGAGTTACCTGGGTGGTACTGATATTGACCACAGCCGGCCCCTGTCTTTCCACCAACTCGGTAAAGTCGGGCAAGCCATGGGTTTGCGCAACGGCAAAGGAACAAAAAAAACACAGCGAAAATACGGTGATAAGACGTTTCATCATCTGCAACCTCCAGATTCAGTTAAGAACGGGAAATAATATAAGGACGCTCAGAAAAATTTCTAGTGCGATCCCTGGTGCGCAAACGGATATAAATGAAGGACATGACGAGCCCAAGGCCGGACCCGAGTATTGCCCCGATATCTCCGCCAAAGGCGGTACCCAGCGCAGCGCCGACAATCGTTGCGGTCAACGGTATTCCATAGGCTAAATTTGCCGTACGACGAACACTGCCTGCGGCAATGGCAACCGTCACACGATCACCCAGGTTCGCACCCAGCGTGTTATCCACACGATAGGTTTTCGGGCCGCCACAAAACATCTGTGTCAGTTGCTGCCCACCACAACCGCCTTTTTCATGACAACGCCCACAACCACCGGCCTCCACTTCGACAACCGCCTCGTTACCATCCAGCGCCCGTACCACAGCGCGGATAGTGCTCCCTTCCTTAAGCTTACTCACCAGCGTCGATCCGGTGCGATATCGAGCAAGGGCCGAAGTTTGGTGGCGACCGACTCACGCGCCCTGAAAATACGCGAACGCACCGTACCAATCGGGCAATCCATGATCCCGGCAATTTCTTCATAAGACAGCCCTTCTATCTCACGCAGCACAATAGCCGTCCGCAGCTCCTCGGGAAGTGCATCGATCGCACCATTCACCGTCTGGCCGATCTGCTTTGAAAGCAAGAGGCTTTCTGGTGTATTGATGTCTCGTAACTGACTGGCATCTTCAAAGGATTCCGCCTCTTCAGCATCATATTCAGTTGAGGTCGGCGCACGACGGCCTTGGGAAACCAAATAATTCTTCGCCGTATTTATGCCAATTCGGTACAGCCAGGTATAAAAAGCACTGTCGCCACGAAAGGAAGGAAGGGCGCGATAGGCCTTGATAAAAGCCTCTTGCGAGACATCCTCAACTTCAGCCTGATCACGAATGAAACGCGATAGCAAGCGCCCCAGCTTGCGCTGGTATTTGCTTACCAACTGGTCGAAGGCGCGCCGGTCTCCGCCTTGCGCCCGTTCGACCAGCGCCTGATCGATCTCACGCTCACTCATTTAGCATCTCTTCCCTGCGATTGGTCATTATTAATTTTCTTGTCTGAAGTATAGCGCAGCACTTTTTGTGCTGCAGATAGCTAATTATCCTTAATTGTGACTCTCTGTAACGAAATGAAGGGTTTCTCACGTGCTATATTCCGCGAAAATCAAACTCATTCGAGAACTGCCTTGCACAATTTTGATGTCCTTATCATCGGTAGCGGTTTAGCCGGCCAGTCGGCCGCGCTTCGACTGGCGGAACATTGCCGTGTCGTCATTATCAGCAAGCGCAGCCTGGAAGATTCAGCCTCTGGTTGGGCTCAGGGCGGAATCGCCGCTGTACTCGACAGTCGCGACTCGATCGAGTCTCACATCCAGGACACGTTAATCGCCGGCGCCTGGCTCAATGACGAACCCGCGACCCGCTTCGTTGTCAAGAATGGGCAACGCGCCATCGACTGGCTAATCGAACAGGGTGTTCCCTTTACCAAGGATGAGGCGGGTTATCATCTCACTCGCGAAGGCGGCCACAGCGCCCGCCGCGTCATCCACGTTGCCGATGCCACCGGGCTTGCCGTGCAGGACACGCTGACGAAAAAAGTCCGTGCCAATGCAAACATTACCGTTCTTGAAAGCCATATC
The DNA here is from genome assembly GCA_964561415.1 of uncultured Dechloromonas sp. Taxonomy (GTDB): domain Bacteria; phylum Pseudomonadota; class Gammaproteobacteria; order Burkholderiales; family Rhodocyclaceae; genus Azonexus. The sequence goes on from CAZLPR010000006.1 coordinate 8,277, forward strand.
GCCATTGATCTGATTACCGGCGAAAAACTGGGTACCGGGGAAAACCGCTGTTTTGGCGCTTACGTACTCGATAGCCGTAACGGTGAGGTGATCACGATCGGCGCCCCCAATACACTGATTGCCACAGGTGGCGCCGGCAAGGTCTATCTCTACACGACCAATCCTGACACATCGACCGGTGATGGTATTGCGATGGCCTTTCGTGCGGGCTGCCGGGTATCCAACATGGAATTCATCCAGTTTCACCCAACTTGCCTGTATCACCCGCAAGCCAAATCGTTTTTGATCTCCGAGGCAGTTCGTGGCGAAGGTGGCCTGCTCCGCCTGCCCGACGGCACTCGTTTCATGCTGGAACATGACGAACGTGCCGAACTTGCACCACGTGACATCGTCGCACGTGCCATTGACTTTGAAATGAAGAAACGGGGTATCGATTGCGTTTTTCTCGATATTTCCCATAAGGGTGAGGATTTCATCCGCACCCATTTTCCAAACATTTACGCCCGCTGCCTTGAATTAGGCATCGACATAGCGTGCGACGGCATTCCTGTGGTGCCAGCCGCGCATTACACCTGTGGCGGCATCGTCAGCGATCTGAGCGGACGCACCGATGTCTCAGGCCTTTATGTCGCGGGTGAAGCCTCATGCACGGGATTGCACGGCGCGAATCGACTCGCCTCAAATTCTCTGCTGGAATGCCTGGTTTTTTCAGAAGCTGCGGTCAACGATATTTTGAGCACAAAAACAGAGCTGCTTCCCGAACTCCCGCAATGGGATGAAAGCCGCGTTACCGATGCTGATGAAGAAATCGTCATCTCCCACAACTGGGATGAACTGCGTCGATTTATGTGGGATTACGTCGGCATTGTCCGTACGACCAAACGATTGAAGCGTGCCAAGCACCGGATCGGCCTCCTGACACGGGAAATACACGAGTTTTACTCAAAATTTCGTGTCAGTCATGACTTGATCGAATTACGCAACCTGGTCACCACTGCGGACTTGATCGTCCGTTGCGCCATGCTGCGCAAGGAAAGCCGTGGCCTGCACTACTCACGCGACTTTCCGGAAACACTGAAAAAAGCAAAAAACACGGTGATCAAACCTCGTCGTTCAAACCGCTAAAGTCAGCCTGCCAGCGCAGGAATACCCGCAGGCGACAAAAATCCTGCTGATTCAGCGAGTCGACCGTAGCAATCAATCGGTAGGTACCAGCATCTTCTGCTTTGAACCTGACCACGGTCAGCCAGGGATGAACGGTTGCACCCGGCAGAATTTCGGCAGGCAAAAACTCACCGCCATGATGGGAAATTAAAACCTGCCCACCACGTTCCAGGCGAATCGCCACAAACTTTGACGAGAGTTGCCACCAAATCAAGCCGGCTGAAGCCCAGATTAACCCACAAAACAGCAACTGAACCGTCGTCGACTGCGGAAAGCCGAACGCCACTACCGTTGCCAGGAGCGTCAGAAGGCTCAGTCCGACATCGATAAGACGCGAACGGCGCAGTCCGACCGTGATCGGAAACTGCACCGCTCTCTAGCCCGCGCTTAAAATCAAAAGCGCTTGAATATCAACGAACCGTTGGTGCCACCAAAGCCAAAATTATTCTTCAGCGCATAATCAATCTTCATTTCCCGTGCCTGATTGGCGCAAAAATCAAGATCGCATTCCGGATCCTGATTGAAGATATTGATCGTCGGTGGCGAAATTTGATGATGCACGGCAAGCACGGTAAATAACGACTCGATGCCTCCGGCACCACCCAGCAAGTGCCCAGTCATCGACTTCGTCGAGTTCACCACCAGCTGGTAGGCCGCATCACCAAATGCCAGCTTGATCGCCTCGGTTTCATTCTTGTCACCAAGTGGTGTAGAAGTACCGTGCGCGTTGACGTACTGCACATCGGACGGCTTCAAACCAGCATTCTTCAGCGCATTCAACATACTGCGCCGTGGGCCATCCGAATTCGGTGCCGTGATATGGTACGCATCGGCGCTCATGCCATAACCAATCAGTTCGGCATAAATTTTGGCCCCGCGCGCCATCGCATGCTCATACTCTTCGAGCACCATAACCCCGGCGCCCTCACCCAGCACAAAACCGTCACGATCCTTATCCCACGGCCGACTGGCCGTCGTCGGATCATCATTGCGAGTGGATAGCGCACGAGCGGCACAGAAGCCCCCCATGCCCAGCGGCGAAACGGTCGATTCGGCACCACCGGCGATCATCACATCAGCATCGCCGTACTCGATAATGCGCGACGCTTCCCCGATCGAATGAGTACCCGTCGTACATGCCGAAACATGAGCGATGTTCGGACCCTTGAAACCATAAATAATCGAGAGATTGCCGGAAATCATATTGATGATTGAGCCCGGCACAAAAAATGGAGAAACCTTGCGGATACCGCCGGCAAGGTACTCCTCCTTGGTTTCCTCGATTAGCGGCAGACCACCAATACCGGAACCAATCGCGACGCCGACCCGCTCGCGGTCGACCGCATTTTCTTTGTCCAGTCCGGCATCCCGCACAGCCTGGATACCGGCGGCCAAACCGAAATGGATAAAGGTATCCATCCGGCGGGCGTCTTTGGCTGAAATATAGTCCGTAATATCAAAGTTTTTGACTTCACCAGCAATCTGGGCCGGGAAAGTAGAGGCGTCAAATTTTGTGACATGGGCGATACCGGAGCGACCGGCCAGAATATTCTGCCATGCCTCTTCGACGGTGTTTCCGACCGGGCTAATAATACCCAGACCGGTAATTACGACTCTGCGACGTGCCAAGGTTCACTCCGAAATCAAATGCGGCAAGGCCGGCCCCCTTGGCCGGCCTTGCCTGAGTCAACGAGAATTAAATTACTTCTTGTTGGCGAGGATGTGATCAACCGCCTGCTGCACGGTCGTGATCTTTTCAGCTTGCTCGTCAGGAATTTCGCACTCGAACTCTTCTTCAAGCGCCATAACCAGTTCAACGGTATCCAGCGAATCAGCGCCCAAATCATCGACGAAGGAAGACTCGTTTTTGATGTCCGCTTCGTTCACGCCCAGCTGCTCGGCGACAATCTTCTTGACGCGCTCTACGATGTTATCCATTAGAAAAACTCCTTCCCTCTAGAGGGTACGAAAAAAATACATTATATAAGTTTACCAAAAGCCGAGGCTTGAGGAAATCAATCCATGAACATGCCGCCATTCACGTGCACTGTCGTGCCCGTGACATAAGCAGCAGCCGGGGATACCAAAAAGCTGACAGCACCGGCAATATCCTCCGGCGTACCAGCACGACCGAGCGGAATGGAAGCCAACATCGCTTCCTTCTGCTTATCATCGAGCGCGTGCGTCATATCGGTTGCAATAAAACCAGGTGCAACACAATTGACCGTAATATTTCGACTACCCAACTCTCGTGCCAACGAGCGACTCATCCCGGCAACCCCGGCCTTCGCCGCACAGTAATTGGCCTGACCGGCATTGCCGGAGTAACCCACGACTGAAGTAATGTTGACGATCCGGCCAAATCGCGCCTTCATCATGCCACGCATCACCCCACGCGACAGACGGAAGACCGCCTTGAGATTGGTCTCAATGACGGCATCCCATTCATCGTCACCCATTCGCATGGTCAGATTATCGCGGGTAATTCCGGCATTATTGACGAGGATAGTAATGGCGCCGAATTCCTTGGCGATTGCGGCCAATGTATCGTTAAGCTGCTCGACTTGGCACACTTCAAGGACACACCCCTTACCTTTCAAACCAGCCTCAGCAAGATAGGCCGAAATTTTGCTCGCACCTTCCGCTGTGGTTGCTGTACCAATCACGGTTGCCCCTTGTTTGCCGAGTTGCAGCGCAATAGCGCGGCCAATGCCGCGCGTCGCCCCAGTAACCAGTGCAATTTTATCAGTCAGCATGACTACTCCAGGCCCAGGTTGGCTTCAATCGACGCGGCATCGACCAAGGCCACTCCGGTCACACCATCGGCACAGCGTTTGCTCAGGCCAGCCAATACCTTGCCCGGACCACACTCGGCAACAGTCGTTACTCCCAGGGCTGCCATCGTCTGAATAATTTCAACCCAGCGCACAGGATGGTAGGTCTGGCGAACCAGCGCATCCTTAATTTGTGCTGGCTCATTTTCGATCGCAACGTCAACGTTGTTGATCACAGGAATCGAAGGCGAATTCAGCGTCAGCTCAGCCAAACGAGCTGCCAACTTATCGGCCGCCGGACGAATCAGCGAAGAGTGAAATGGCGCAGAAACCGGCAGCGCCTTGGCCATCTTTGCACCACGCGCTTTGCAGGCAGCCATGGCGCGCTCAACTGCCGCCTTGTGACCAGCAATGACCGTCTGGCCATTGGCATTAAAATTAACGGGCTCGACGACTTCACCCTGCGCAGATTCGGCGCAGGCAGCGATGATGCCCGGTGTATCCAGACCGAGAATGGCCGCCATCGCTCCCGTACCCACCGGGACAGCCTCCTGCATGGCGGCAGCACGCAAGCGAACCAGCGGCACTGCGTCCTTGAGCGTAAGCACCTCGGCCGCGACCAGCGCAGAATATTCACCCAGGCTGTGTCCGGCGAGAAGGACTGGCTTGCGCCCCCCTTTTTCCAGCCAAAGGCGCCAAACCGCAATCCCTGCGGTCAACATCACCGGCTGGGTATTTACTGTCTGCGTCAGGCGTTCGGCCGGCCCATCGGCAACCATCGACCACAGGTCATCGCCAAGGGCCGCAGAGGCTTCATCAAAAGTTGCGCGGACGACAGCACTGTCGCCGTAGGCGGACATCATGCCAACGCTCTGTGAGCCCTGGCCGGGAAATACGAAAGCAAAAGACATTTTTCTCAGTCCCCTGTATCAGAATTCAAGCAGGGCGGCGCCCCAGGTAAATCCACCACCAACGCCTTCCAGCAAAACTTTTTGCCCACGTTGAATGCGACCATCCCGAACAGCTTCGTCAAGCGCCAGCGGCACCGAAGCAGCGGACGTATTTCCATGCCGCTCCACCGTCACAATCACTTTGTCACGGTCAATACCCAGCCGCTTGCCGGTGGCCTCAATAATTCGGATGTTGGCCTGATGCGGAATCAGCCAATCAACATCGCTGGTCTTGATCCCGGCCGTTTGACAAACCTCTTCGGCGATATCCGCCAAAACCCGCACTGCAAATTTAAAGACAGCCTGACCATCCATCCGCAGAAAGGGGTCACCGGTGACCACACCACTGGAAATCTGGCCCGGCACATTCAGGATGCCACTCTGACTCCCATCCGCGTGCATTGCACTGGCCAAAATCCCCGGATGCTCCGAAGCCTCAAGTACAACGGCACCGGCGCCATCGCCGAACAACACACAGGTACCGCGATCGTTCCAGTCAAGTATGCGCGAGAAGACCTCGGCACCGATGACCAAGGCTTTTTTATGGCTGCCGGAACGAATAAATTTTTCAGCAATGCCCAAGGCGTAGGTAAAACCAGCACAAACAGCCTGCACATCGAAGGCGGCGGCCCCCTTATTACCCAACTTGCCTTGAATCAAACAGGCGGTACTCGGAAATATAAAATCTGGCGTCGACGTGGCCACAATGATCAGGTCAAGTTCGCTGCCCGCAATACCCGCCATTTCCAGCGCACGCTGAGCAGCCAGAAGACCTAACTCGCTCGAGGTCGTGCCAGGCTCTGCCAAATAGCGACTACGAATCCCGGTGCGCGTGACGATCCACTCATCATTGGTATCAATACCGCGCGCAGCCAGGTCACTATTGGTAACGGGCTTTCCCGGAAGACAGCTACCGGTACCGATCAGACGAGCAAACATTCAGACACTCTCCAGAGCTACGGTCGGCGCCGAGGCCATCTCGGCAATGCGCCCGGTAATGCGTTCCAAGACCTGGTTCTCCGCCGCATCGTAGGCGCGGGAAATCGCGTTACCGAAGGACAGCACATCGGCCGAACCGTGACTTTTAACGGAGATCCCCTTGAGCCCAAGGAGAATGGCCCCGTTGTAGCGGCGATGATCAAAACGCTTCTTGAAATTATTAAGAACAGAGATGGCAATTAGCGCTGCAATCTTGGTCAACCAGTTGCGCTTAAATTCGCTACGCAACGAAGAAGCCAGCATTTGAGCCAAACCTTCAGAAGTTTTCAGAGCAACATTACCGACAAAACCGTCGCAAACGATAACGTCTGCCTCGCCTTTGAAGATCCCGTCGCCCTCGACGTTACCAATAAAATTGAGATCCGAAGCCCGTAACAACTCGGCGGCCGCCTTCACCACTTCGTTACCCTTGATTTCCTCAGCACCAATATTCAGGATACCTACGGTCGGCCGCTCCTTGTGCTCCATGGCGGCCACCAACATGGCACCCATGATGCCGAATTGCAGCAAATGTTCCGGAGCACAATCGACGTTCGCCCCCAGATCGAGCATGTGCGTATGGCCATTTACGGTGGGCAGCGGCGCACAGATCGCGGGCCGGTCAATGCCTGGCAACATTTTCAAGACGAAACGGGAGATCGCCATCAGCGCCCCTGTATTGCCGGCAGAAACACAAGCGTCCGCCTCGCCGAGCTTGACCAAATTAATGGCAACGCGCATCGAGGAATCTTTTTTATTACGCAAGGCAAGGGCTGGAGATTCATCCATGCCGACAACTTCTGAGGCGTGGACAATGCGCAGACGCGGGTTTTCTAAATACCCGGCAAGCAGAGGTCGCAAAACCCCCTCCTGACCAACCAGAATGAGATGAGCTGCCGGACGCTCGCTAAGGAAATGAATAGCCGCCGGAACCGTCACTGACGGACCGTGGTCACCCCCCATGCAATCAATGGCGATGCGGGTTTTCATGGCAAAAGAAAAGGCAGGCAGCCCACAAGGAACCGCCTGCCCTTCAAATGTATGATTACTCGCCCTTTGCCTTCAGGACTTTCTTGCCACGGTAGAAACCATTGGGAGAAATGTGGTGACGCAGATGCGCCTCACCCGTCGTGGACTCGACAGCCAGCGGCGGGCTGACCAGGAAGTCATGAGCGCGATGCATGCCACGCTTGGAAGGGGATTTTTTATTCTGTTGAACGGCCATGGTAATACTCCAAAAAAATCAGTTCGGCTTGCCTTTAAGTCCAGCCAGCGCCGCAAACGGATTGATCCGCTCACCGACATCGGCTGCACCAGGCAAACCACATTTTTCGTGCCGCGGCGCGACTGGGAGAGCCAGGAGGATTTCATCCTCCACCAATTCGGCTACATTCAGTTCGCCCGCCACCGGCAGGAAATCTCGGGTGTCGTCTTCCAGTTCGTCTTGCGACATGTCGGCACCTTCCGGAATAAGCTCCAGCAGGCTATCAACATCAAGGTTAAAAGGGATAGCTTTCAGGCAACGCTGGCAAGCCAGCGACAGTAGCCCACCCACTTCCAGATGCAACATCAACTCTCCGTGCGCACTCTTGAAACCCTGAAGGCGGAAACTAACGCCTCCCGACACTTCAACCAGCAAATCATGCAGGCGTTCCAAGCTGGAAATTGCCAGCGTTCCCTCGAGAACACGGCCTTCCTTGGCAAACAAAAAAGCGTCTGAAATTCTTTTCACTCTTGAACTGTTTCGACTCAAACGCGAGATGATATTATTTTTGGCTTTCCAAGTCAAAACAAAGTACTGCTTCAAGAACTCGATGCAACGCCTTGTTGTTACAAAGCCTTTATGCCTAAAACACTGATTCTCGCCTCCACATCACCGTATCGCCGCGAATTGCTGGGCCGCCTAGGCCTGAAATTCGAGACCGCCGACCCGCAAACTGACGAAAGCCGCCTACCCAATGAAAGCCCCGAGGCAATGGCACTTCGACTCTCCGAAGCCAAGGCGCGCGCTGTTTCTGAGCGCTTCCCCGAGGCGCTGATTATCGGCAGCGACCAGGTTGCTACGGTCGACGGCAAAATATACGGCAAACCCGGCACGCACGAGCGGGCCATTGAGCAATTACGTGATCTGTCCGGGAAGACCGTTAATTTTTTCACCGGACTCTCTCTTTTAAATGCCCGCACCGGGCATGCCGAAACCCGCGGCGTCGCAACACTGGTTACATTCCGGGAGCTAACGGACCAGGAAATCAAAAATTACCTGCAGCGCGAACCCGCTTACAACTGTGCCGGCGCAGCTAAATCAGAAGGTCTGGGTATCGCCTTGCTCAGTCGCATGCACGGCGACGACCCCAATGCATTGGTTGGACTGCCACTGATTGCCCTCTGCGACCTGTTACGCCATCAGGGTGTGGCGATTCTTTGATGACGGGCACCCTTTATCTAATTCCGGTACCACTTGGCCCGACAGCGCCGCAAGACTCACTGTCCGCCAATGTCCTGGCAACGGTGCGTCCATTAACTTATTTTGTCGTTGAGCAGGCGAAAACAGCCCGCGCTTTTTTGAAAGCGGCGGGCACCGACACCCCCTTGCAGGCGCTGCAGCTTGAAGAGTTGAACGAGCACACCAAAGCCACTGCGCTTGATCAGCTACTCGCCCCACTACGCGCCGGCCATGATGTTGGCTTACTGTCCGAAGCGGGCTGCCCGGCGGTTGCCGACCCGGGGGCCAATCTGGTTGCCCTGGCGCAGCAGGAGAACATCCGGGTGGTACCGCTGATCGGCCCATCCTCACTGCTATTGGCGCTAATGGCTTCCGGACTGAATGGCCAGCGCTTCGCATTTCAGGGCTACCTGCCGGCCAAGGAGGCTGAACGCACAAAGTCGCTACGCGACCTTGAAAGCGAGTCGCGCAAACGCCAACAGACACAACTATTCATCGAAACCCCTTACCGTAACAAGGCTATGTTCGATGGCATTTTGCAAGCCTGTCAGCCAACCACTCGGCTGACCGTCGCCACTGACCTCACGCTAAAGAGTGAATCAGTCCTGACCCGGACAATTGCCCAGTGGAAAAAAGAAACGCCGCCCGATATCGAGCGACGTCCAACTGTCTTCCTGCTACTTGCCTGATTTTCAGCGCAAACTTGCGTTCATCGCGCTTTCGGAAAAGCCCTTCCAAAAGCCGTTGACCGCGCCCGCTCCGAGTCGCTTGGCGAAACGCTCGGCGATATTGTCCCGGACGGAGTAATCCAGCACTTTCTCAGCCTTGATGACGTCACGCGCCACCGAATCAACACTGCCAAAACCATCGGCCAGACCTAACTGAATGCTTTGCGCCCCGGTCCACATCAACCCGGAAAACATTTCCGGCGTTTCCTTCAGACGATCGCCACGCCCGGTTTTTACGACATCGATAAATTGTTGATGAATGTCATTCAACAACAATTGAGCGTGCGCCTTGTGCTCTGGCGCCTGAGGCGAAAACGGATCGAGAAAACCCTTGTTTTCACCGGCCGTCAGCAAACGTCGCTCGACACCGAATTTATCCATCGCACCGGTAAATCCGAAACCATCCATCAGGACGCCGATCGAACCAATAATGCTGGCTTTATTGACATAGATTTTGTCGGCGGCAACGGCTACGTAGTAACCACCGGAAGCGCAAATATCTTCCACCACCACATAGAGCGGTTTTTCCGGATATTTGCTCCGCAAGCGCCGTATCTCGTCATTTATGATGCCAGACTGAACCGGGCTTCCGCCGGGGCTATTAATCCGCAAAATAATTCCCGCAGCATTTTTTTCCTCAAAGGCGCCAGCCAGTGCCGCAACTATATTTTCGCCATTGGCTTCACCCTTGGACTGAATAATGCCATCCAGGTTAATCAAGGCGGTATGCCGCTCCTGGTGCTCGACGCCGGCACCCCAATCAACCACCATGACAAGGACGACGAGCAGATAAGCAAAGCCCAGAAACTTGAAAAAGATCCCCCAGCGCCGACGCGCCCGTTGCTCATTCAACGCTGAAAAGGCCAGCTTTTCGAGGGTTTTCCGCTCCCAAGCGGCGTCATTTTGGGGGAATTGGGGTGTATCCATCATTACTCTCTTGCTCTAAATATACTTTTAATTCGATCTCGCGAAGCTTGAGAGGTTTCAAACCTTTTCCCTGACAACGCCCACTGAGACATCTTCCCGTCTCCGGAGCATAAAGCGCGCCATGAATCGAGCAAATCAAGTATAGCTTGGAATCATCGAAGAACGCCCCAGGCTGCCAATCCAGCTGGGCCGGGACGTGAGCGCATTCGTTTAAATAGCCGAAAACCTGGCCATTAAAACGGATTGCGAAAGCCGGTACATCGCGACCATAGCGGCTAACCGTAAAGCGGCACCCCGGCCCGGCATCGACCAATTCATCGCTGGCACAGATCAGGCGAAGCGCTGCAACCACTGATCAAGCTCCGGCACATTATGCAGACAGGTTAGCGGCTGATATTCAAGGAGATGGTCGTGTTGATGCGCGCCATAGGTCACGCCCAGGCTATCAACACCGGCATTGCGGGCCATCAGCAGATCATGCGAGGTATCGCCGATCATCACGGTCGACATGGCGGCGATGCCAAATTCCGCCATCAATTCTTCGAGCATTTGCGGATGCGGCTTGGAATGACACTCGTCGGCACAACGTGTTGCCTGGAAAAACGGGCGCAATCCGGAATGATCCAGCGCCCGATCAAGGCCATGGCGACTTTTGCCGGTAGCCACGGTCAAAATATGCCCGGCCGCCTGCAGACGAGCCAGCATTTCACGAACACCAGCAAACAAAGTGAGTTGATGATCACCGGCCAGATAGTGAAAGCGATAGCGGTCAGCAACGACCGGATAGCGCTCTGGCGCCAAATCTGGTACCGCGTGACGCATCGCATCAATCAAGCCCAGGCCAATGACATGACGCGCCCGGGCATCATCGGGAACCGGTAACTCAAGATCGCGGCAGGCCGCCTGAATAGCCTGAACAATCGCACTCGCCGAATCAAGCAGGGTGCCATCCCAATCAAAAACAATCAGTTCATATTTCATTCGCTTTGTAAACCCTTCGCAAAAATATCACTCATGTTTTCGGCCGTGAATTCACGTGCTTTTTGCCGGTCGACCGCAGCAATATAAGATCTGAAACCGTCTGGCACCGGCGCAATGCATTCAAGCGGCGCCCCCGTCAGCGGGTGCTGGAATGCCATCCGCCAGGCATGCAGAGCCATGCGTTTCAGACCATCCCGCTTAAGATTCTTGTTCAAGGCGAACTCACCATACTTCTCATCACCGAGAATGGGAAAACCGAGATACGCCAGATGCACGCGAATTTGATGCGTCCGCCCGGTTTTTAGCTGCGCCTCAAGCAGGCTCATCTCCGGCCAACGGGCCAGGAGGCGAAAAATAGTATGCGACGCCTTGCCCTCGGGGTTGACCGAAACCCGCCGTTCGCCGCTTTCCGTCAAGTATTTATGCAACGGCAATTTGACATGCTGTGTTGCATTCATCCAGCGCCCCTTGACCAGCACCAGATAGCGCTTATCAGCCCCGGCGCCGTGTTCGCGGAACATGTCGTGCAAGGCAGTCAGCGCCAAACGTTTTTTGCCAACAAGCAGAACGCCGGAGGTTTCACGGTCCAGGCGGTGCGCCAATTCAAGGAATTTAGCTTGCGGCCGTTGCCGACGCAAAGCTTCAATCACGCCGAAACTAACGCCACTGCCACCATGCACCGCAACGCCTTCCGGCTTATTGATCACCAGCATCGCCTCATCTTCGTAAATGATGGGCAAATCAACCCGCTGCTTAGCAAGCTCATCAACCGCGATCTGTGGCCGCTCGGCAATCCGGATCGGAGGGATACGCAGCTTATCTCCGAGGCAAAGTCGGTAGGTTGCATCGACCCGCCCGCTATTTACCCGCACTTCACCACTCCGCAAAATACGGTAAAGATGACTCTTCGGCACGCCCTTGCAACAACGAATCAAAAAGTTGTCGATACGCTGGCCCTGCTCTTCTTCACTGATCACGACATGGGTGACCGAATTGTTACCAGCACTGTTCATTTTTGAAATATACTGCCTGCGTTTTACGTCTCGGTTTGCAAGAGATTCAGAACTGTTAGACCGTTTGCCTCGCACCAATAGCGCGACCGCCAGACGGCAGGTTTCGAAGACTCTCTTGCGCGACGTGCGCAAGCCAAAGCAACGTAAAACGACTGGTTAAGTTCACTCACCAAAAGTAGTGATGTTAATGGATTAGCCCGCTATAAGCACGCACGGATTGCCCGTCGCAGGAATTTTCAAGTCGCGCCTTTCAATAAAAAACACCGCGACTGTTTTTTGATCAGCACTTTCATCATCGCCTTTGCCCTCACAAAACATGCAACCCGATAACTGAAACTGTCGCTGCCTGCCCGGGTGCTCCATTGCTGTGCTTTGGTGCGCTGGGAGCCCCAAAATAATGAAACGCATGCTCTTTAACGCGACACAGGCCGAAGAACTTCGTGTCGCCATTGTTGATGGTCAGAAACTGATTGATCTAGATATTGAATCGGCCGCCAAGGAACAACGCAAAAGCAACATCTACAAGGGTGTTATCACCCGCATCGAACCCAGTCTCGAAGCCTGCTTCGTCGACTACGGCGCGGATCGCCACGGCTTTTTGCCCTTCAAGGAAGTTTCCCGTATATTTTTTCAGCCTGGGGTTGAGGCCGGTCGGGCCAAGATCAGCGAAGCGCTGAAAGAGGGTCAGGAACTGATCGTTCAGGTCGACAAGGACGAACGTGGCAACAAGGGCGCCGCCCTCACTACCTACATTTCCCTGGCTGGCCGCTACCTGGTTCTGATGCCGAACAACCCGCGGGGCGGCGGCGTCTCCCGTCGTGTTGACGGTGATGAGCGCACAGAACTGCGCGAAACCATGGATCGGCTCGAAGTACCGAACGGCATGAGCCTGATCGCCCGTACTGCCGCCATCGGCCGTCAAGCGGAAGAGCTGCAATGGGATCTGAATTACTTGTTGCAACTATGGTCAGCCATTGAAGGCGCGGCCAAGCAACAAAGCGGCGCATTCCTGATTTATCTCGAAGGCAGCCTGGTCATCCGCGCTATTCGCGACTACTTCCAGCCGGAAATCGGCGAAATCCTGATCGATACCGACGAGGTTTACGAACAGGCTCGTGCCTTCATGGACACGGTGATGCCGGGCAACGTCCACCGCGTCAAACGCTACCACGACGATGTGCCGCTGTTTTCCCGTTTCCAGATTGAACACCAGATCGAAACAGCCTTTGGTCGTCAGGTCAACCTGCCCTCCGGCGGCGCGATTGTGATCGACCATACCGAAGCCTTGGTTGCCGTCGACGTCAATTCCGGCCGCTCGACCAAGGGTGCCGATATTGAAGAGACTGCGTTCAAAACCAATCTCGAAGCGGCCGAAGAACTGGCCCGCCAGCTCCGCCTGCGCGACCTCGGCGGACTGATCGTCATTGACTTCATCGACATGGAAAACCAGCGCAATCAGCGCGAAGTGGAAAATCGCCTGCGCGATGCGCTGCGTTTTGACCGCGCCCGTGTCCAGATGGGCAAGATCAGCCGCTTCGGCTTGATGGAACTATCCCGTCAGCGCCTGCGCCCGGCCCTTGCCGAAACCAGCTACATTTCCTGCCCACGCTGTACCGGTACCGGCCACATCCGCTCGACCGAGTCCGCCGCGCTGCACATCCTGCGCATTCTCGAAGAAGAGGCGATGAAGGAGAATACAGGCGCTGTCCATGTTCAGGTGCCTGTCGATGTCGCGACCTTCCTGCTCAACGAAAAACGTCCGGACATCCAGGCCATTGAGTCGCGCCATAAGGCAACTATTCTACTCATCCCAAATATCCATCTTGAAACGCCAGCCCATACAATCACCCGCCTGCGCCACGACGATTTGAACAGCGAAGAGATTCGTGAGCCGTCCTACAAGATGGTCGACGCACCAATCGAGGAAGCAATCAAGCTGGCCACACAACAAGAAGCCCTCAAGCCACGTCAGGAGGCGGTTATCAAGGGAGTTTCTCCCGAAAAACCGGCGCCGATCATGGCAGAAAAGACGGTTGAGGTATCCACCTCAGCACCCGTTCAAGCAGATAGCGGCCTGTTCTCGAAAATATTCTCCTGGTTCCGCACATCGCCGAAAGCCGTTGAGCCGGCACCGACGCCCGAGCCGACCCGAAAACCGCGTGAAGGCCGCAAGGACGGTCGTCGTGAACGCAGCGAAGGACGCGACAACCGGCGCGGCGGTCGCAACAGCAACCGTAACGCGGAGGAAACTGGCGAGCCGCGCAGCACAGAGCGTGGCGAGCGTCCCGAACGCGCCAAACGCAACGAACGCAATGTCGAAAAAACACCGCGTGAGGAGTCGACCGCAACTAATGGTGAACGTCAGGAACGTCGCCCGCGTGGTGAGCGCAAGGAGCGCCAGCGCCAACAGCCGGAGACCGTCGAAAACAAACTGACGCCAGAAGCAGCAGCGGCGGTTGTTGCCGTCAACGCACCGGCCAATATTTCCGAAGGCCAGGAAGCGACTGGCAATAGCGAAGAGCAAGGCGCCCGTCGGCGCGGTCGTCGTGGTGGCCGTGGCCGCAGCGAACGCCGCAATGAAGTCGAGAGCACCTCAACGGAATCACTGACACAAGAAAATGCTCCAGTGGCAATTGAACCTGCCAGCGCGGTAATCAATCAAGAACCGGTCATCGTTGTCATCCCAGCTCCGGCTTCCGCTACAACTGCAGTCGCACCAGTACAGGAAATCGCCCCGATCGTCGAAGCACTACCCATCGCTCAGACCGAACCCGTTTCCGTTCCCGTTGCTGTAGAAGTCGTCGCGATTGCCGAGCCAGTATCACCGGCCATTGTTGAACCAGCTCCCACAATCACACCCCCTGCGGTCGACGTTGTGGAAAGTATCAAAACTGTCGCAGCACAACCGCCAGCAGCCGTGATTACGACGCCGGTGGCAGACCTGGAAAAAACGCTAGCCGATAGTGGCTTGATGATGGTACAAACAGTGGCCACCACAGTCATTGCACCAACCGAACCACCAGTCAAGCTCGGCCGGCCACGCAAAGCAAAACCGCTTGTTGATCAGGCCGATGCAATACCATTGGTCTCGGTAGAAACCATCAAGTAAAAAAACGCTTTGCCCGATAGAGTGGGCGATGGACTTAAACCCTCGCCCACTCAACCCTGACCCAAGTTTAACGCCAACCAAAAACATCCCTACAAATCATCAAGTTATCGCGTACTAGTGTAGTGTTGCGATCTTAAGAAGACATATTATTGCGCATCTGCTAGAATGC
>CAZLPR010000007.1:0-11449 GCA_964561415.1 uncultured Dechloromonas sp.
GACGAAAGTATTATATCAAGTAGCCCAAGCTGGGCAGGGGTTTTTCGAGGTGCCCACAGGAGTATCCGAAACAAAAAATGGCAGCTTGAATACCGTGACAACTATCTTGACAAATAATATTACCGAAGGCTTGTATCAAAATAATCAAGCAATATTCAAGGCTTTACGATATTCATCTGGCACTTTCCCTCCCAGAACCTCCCGTTCATAAGCCTCCAACATAGCAGCCTTATTCTTCATCACAAAGTGTGCACAGCTGAATTTCCAACGTTGCCATGGCGTCAGGCCTCCTGCATTACGCAACTCGTCAGGAAACATCATGATCCAAGTCATCATCACCTTGAGACCGAGCCGTGTTGTAAAGTGATAGGCGGCCACATCCTCAACGACCGTATCTATCTCAGTGACAATCTGTTCAAGAGAATCCCGATCAAGCATTCTAATAATTTCACGTATTGCTGAAGCGCGGAAAAAATAACAGCCCCCCTGACAAAATCTAAAGTCTACATAATGACCATCGCCAATAAAATCGACGTTACTACGAGCAACCAATTGAAAAATTCTATCGTTAAAGAAAAATATATCAGAATCAACTCTTGCAATGATGTCATTGTCAGCCGCGTCTTCGGCTGCTAACTGGTAAGCACGCCAAATCCAGCTTATCTGGGTAGCCCCCCACCCCATACTCTTTGGCCAAGGAATAACTCGAATATCTGGCATCAATATCCGCAACGCATCAATCTGCGCCGTCGACAAAGGCATCTCTTCATCACTGAAGACCAACACTTTAATCTTGATTCCATTTACATGCAGCACGAGACTGTGCAGGGAGCAATACAGATACCGAAAATAAGACTGACAACTAAAAAAACAAAGATGAAAAGTTCGCTCACCTGAGTCTGGCAAATTCAAGATTTGCCTGCGGTTTACCATTTGTCGAACAAACTGCGGCAAATGCTTAATACGGATCGGAAGCATAGATAACCCTCTAGGTTTTATTTATTCGCTATCGATTAAACACCGGCCTGATGCATCTCAGTCACCATCATTTCAATTCGGAGATTACGGATCGCGCCAGTTGGGCATACCTTCCTGCGTAATACCGATGTGTTCCCACAAAGTGCATCAACTTGGCAGTTTCCACATTAACACCCGGCGCCCAAAATGGATAAGCACTCACAGGAAGAATCATTGCACCAGGTGCGTTCGCTACCAGAAAATTGGAAGTGACCTGCTCACTACCCCAATCCTGCCATTTTTTCTCACCGAGCAACTTGACCATATTCGATGAAAACTCTTCAATCATATCTTTATTTAGGTATCCAGCAGCAAAACCTGCAAAACCAGCACACCCCCGTACATAACGTAATTTTTCATTGTCAGGATATTGCCCCAGAGCCACTTCCGCTTGAATCTGGACATGCTCACTCAAATGTTGACGAGCAAACAGGCTTGCTTGCTGCATGCTTGTAATTTCTTTTCCGGAAGACGTACCAAGCGTAAACGATCTATTTTCCGCAATACAACGTAATACCTCATCAGGACAAGACAAGGTCAAGGTATCTGCATCAAGTTGCACTATGTAATAATTGCCCCGCTGTGCAGCTATAGTTAACAAACGCTCCCAACACCCTCTCTTAGGGCATTTTGCTGAAATAACATCAGTAACTGGCACAAACCTTATTCGTTCAAAGTGGGTGCGAAGCGTATCCTTATCTTGTTGAGAAAGCGCATCGTCCACGATGATGAACTCGTATGGCTTGACATAGCGCGTAAATGATTTAGCAGCAAGTAAATACATAATCAGATCTGGCGGATATAACTGGCTCAATACAACCAAATTGCTATTTGGATCACATTTTACCTGCCGTGTATCAAGGATTCCTTTGGCCGCCAAATAAAACCATTTCTTTTTTACCCTTGAATAAATTGCATCCAGCATATAAAGCTCCGTTTTATATTTAATATAAGTTTTGGCATAGGCTATGCGATAACCGGTATATCTAAATTATCGAGTCAATTGCGTCAAATTTTTCTCTGACGTCTATCTCTCGCATACCTAAAATTATGGAGCGCCTCTTCACCAATAGTGCTAGCAATTAATCGATTTCTTAAATATCGGTAGTAAGCTGATCGCCGATTGCTTGGTGTCGGAGGTATTTCAGTCGTAATACTAGCTGCCTGCTTCTTAAGAGAAGACAACTGATCTTTAAGGCTTTTTGTTAGGGGAGTGCCTATTTTTATTCCTACAAAAAACAGATCGCAATGAAAAATATTATTTGCAAAAAAATAATCTTTAAAGTGACACCGCAAATCTATTTTTTTCAAAAAATCACTTGCATCCAAATTTCGATAATAATGATAAACATTATCAATATTTGCTAACGAATCGAGAGGATTACTTCTCGGAGTACCGTGTTCAATACGTCCAGTAGTGGCGCAAGTTATAAGGCATAAACCATCCTTTTTTAACATGCGGATCATATTCGTGAAGGTCTCAAGCCAAAATGGATTGTGCTCAAAACACTCACAACTAATAACAACATCAAAAGACTCCGAAGGCTCATCAAGCTCATTACCAAGCCTAACTAAATCAACACCTGGCCCTGGCGAAACATCAACACCGAGATAAGTCCCATCTTCAAATAGTTTTCGTACAGTGCCATTAGTATCCCAACTACCAACTTCCAGAACCCGTTTACCCTGAAAAAATTCAGGAAACATATCTTTTGTTTTCTGTACAAATTCAAGCTGTTGATAGTGTGCCATCATCGATCCATTTGAGTTAATAAAATTTAAATCTATATATATTTAGAACCCATGCACAGATGGAAATTCCAGTATTTTGTAAATTTCAAATTATGGAACATAACAATATTGAAATTCATTAACAAAATACAGGCATTAGACTTTAAATTTATCCATATTAATTTTTAGCGTTATTTTCTATGCCTGTTCCACACAATACCCTGCTGCTTCAACAAGTGGCCATATTAAGCGCTCGATTGCATGTGCAGGCGTGCCATCAGTTTGACTCATCTCCAACGGAAACTCCCTTTCAGTAATTGGCAAATCCCTCAAGCCTTGAAATGCCGATGGTTTGAACCAAAACATGGTGCCGGCAAAAAATGACCTCTGTGATGCCGGTTCAGGGAACCCTGCCCTCAGCCTGAGTAACCTTAACCAACCACTGTTACTGCCAATGTAGCCCTTCATTCCCGGCTGGATGCAAGACGACTCTGCCCCAATCATGCCGACACGGGGATCGGACCTAAACCGGTCCAGTACGCACGAAACCAGTTCCTTGCTCCCCAGCAATGATGAAAATAATTCCTTACGCCATCGGATGCCATCCTGCATATGTGGGCTGCGTTTGCTATGTAATTTGCATACTACATCATAGCAGTCAAAGTAGCCCCACCTCAGAAGCCGAAGGAAAGGCATGACGTCACGCCCTCGATTGTCAGTTGCAAAGAAGCGAGTGCCGGGATGCTCTGCCGCGATGCGATGTAGTTCTGGCGTACTCACGTAGCTGGGAACGGTCACATAGAGATCGAAGCGCTCATTTATTGAATTCAAAGCGGCATTAATCTCCGGCCACATCTCTGGGTAAAAAAGATGTACGCAGATCGCAATCTTTGCATCGCCAACACCTTCGTTGGCCGGACCGGATATACGCGACAGACCGGACCAGCGCCGAGAAGCAGCCTCTGCATCAGAAAGCAGGTAAAGCAAGGCATCCACAGCATCGCCATCACCGGTAGTTCGTGTTTTCAATAGCTCTTGCGGATCAATTAGTGAATGCAAAGGCATATCGGCGACAACGAGCCCAACAAATCGGGTGGGTATTTGCCAAGGCGGCCCTTTTGTTTGAGACTCCCGGGGATACCCAAGCCCAACCCTGGCACAGGCAAGCTCAAGTCGTACAAGCCGAAGATAATCCTTGAACCCCAGTTGTCGCGCACGCGAGATTTCAAGGGGCAACCAAGACAGGTAGTTTGCAAGCGCAACCTTCACGCTAGTAGCACGACTGCGCTCATAAACCAGTGCGAGATAGCAACTGTCCGCGATAGTCATCAGCCCAGCTAACACTTATTGCCTCCGAGCAGATAACCGACTGAATACATCATGAAAAAGGCCTCTAGTTCTTTCTGGCGCCACCAGCAGCAAGACAAATACGTACGCAGCCGCTCCGCAGAAAACACAAACTGCAAGTCTTAATCCTGGCAAAGCATCGACCAGAAGATAAGCCAGCCCGATCACGCCCAAAGCCATGACAAATGATGACAATCCCCAAGGAAGCAATTCCTTGGCTAAATGGCGAAAACGAACACCGGTTTCCTGGCAAGCAAGGTACGTCACCAATAATGAAGACCCTATTGCTCCCAAAGCATAGCCAGTTGCAGCTGCTTCCAGACCATAGCCAGCCCCTAGCCAAAGGCCTAACGCAATAGACCCGATGCTGACAAACGAGGTTCGCAGCAGCAAATCAGCACGGCCTAGCGCCATCAGTACGGTCCCTGATGTTGTCAGGACGCTTTGAAATGCCATAACAGCACAAAGAATACGAAGCACAGGAATGGCCGGCCTCCACTGTTCACCAAATACAACAGGCACGAGATCCGGCGCGACGGCAATCATGCCGAACATCGCTGGAAAGGCAATTATGGCAATCGCGGCACAGGCTTTTAACCACGCCGCAGCCAATCGCTCCGGCTGGTCGCGAAGACTTGAAAGCGTTGGAAATAGCACCCGCACGATTACGGAACTGACTTGAAATACGATGGTTCCCGTCATTCCCGAAGCGAGGTTATACATTCCAAGCGCCGAGCTTCCTATCTGTCGGCCAAGGATTGCCGCATGTAAGTTCCGGCCAATGCAGCTAAGAAGATTGTTACCAAGCAATTGCCCGGAAAAGACAAGCATATGCCTGACAGCGCTAATCTTTGGCCGCCCCCGTGGCAACCATCTGGCTTGAAAATACATTAGTGCACAATTGCAGATATTTCCAATTACTGGCTGCAGGACCAATGCCCACACACCAGCACCATTCATGGCGAGGGATATGGACCCGATAGAGGCGACGATACTACCTATCGTCTGCGCCATCGTCATTTCACGAAACTTGAGTTGCTGAGTCAGCAAAGCCTGGGGAACTACCATACTTGCCGCAACAACCATATTTAGCGCCAACGGTACAAGTATCCATGTTATTTCAGGGCGCCGAAAGAATTCGGCAATAAGCGGTGCTATTGCAATTAGTAAAACACAGACTATTAGCCCAAGCGCTAAATTTAGCCAAAAGCATGTCGTCAGCGCAATCGGTTTTGATTCTCGACTTTGAATTAATGCCGCCCCCAAGCCAAAGTCTGTCAGAATTTGAGCAATTTCCGTGGCAGCAAAAGCCATGCCAAAAAGCCCGAAATCATCGGGAAACAACATTCGTGCGAGGACAATATTAGTTACAAACGCTAGAATCTGTCTGATTACTTGCCCGCTACCCAGCCAGGCAACACCACGAACTGCGCGTATACCTAAATCGTCAGGCACTTGTTATCCAATTTAGTCATTAGCGATGTTTTCAATAAAATAATAATGAGGCCATTTTTTTGCTGAAAAAGTTTTTACCATATTCAGAATATCCACTAAAAAATCACATAACTTTGTGATGGAAAAGCATTTAAACGCTGATTGGGTATAAAGCCACTAAAGCTGCTTCAGGCAGCCAAATCAAACGCCACGCCAAACGAGACCCCGTCCATATCCTTACGTGAAAGTATTGGCGATGTTTCGCATGGCCAAATCACTTCGATTTGCGGATCATTCCAGGCAATGCAGCGTTCGTCTGCGGCCGAATAATAATCAGTCGTCTTGTATAGAAACTCTGCAGTGTCACTGAGGGTCAGAAATCCATGGGCAAAACCTGGCGGAATCCAGAGTTGCCTTCTATTCTCTGCAGAAAGATTTTCCCCAATCCATTGGCCGAAAGTCTTTGCCCCCCTTCTGATGTCGACCGCAACATCAAAAACCTCACCCTGGATGACACGAACGAGTTTGCCCTGGGCTTTGGGCGGCAGTTGGTAGTGGAGGCCACGCAGAACATTTTTGGCGCTTTTCGAATGGTTGTCCTGGACAAAATCAACGTTCAGCCCAGTCGCTTCCTGAAATGCTTTGTGGTTAAAGCTCTCATAGAAAAATCCCCGTTCGTCGCCAAATACTTGGGGTTCGATAATCAGCACTTCGGGAATTTTTGTTGCCAGAACTTGCATCAGTAAACCTTTTCCTTAAGCAGGTTGAGCAGGTATTGGCCGTAGCCGGTCTTGACATAGGATTGGGCAAGTTGTTCGAGTTGCTGGTCATTGACCCAGTTTTGGCGCCAAGCAATTTCTTCCGGGCAGGCGACTTTGAGGCCCTGACGCTTTTCGATGGTGGCGATGAACTGGCCGGCTTCGAGTAGCGAATCGTGGGTGCCGGTATCGAGCCAGGCGTAGCCACGGCCCATGATTTCGACCTTTAGCTTGTTGCGCTCCAGGTAGATACGGTTGACGTCGGTAATTTCGAGTTCGCCACGAGGGCTGGGTTTGATGTTTCTGGCGATGTCGACGACTTCGTTGTCGTAGAAGTAGAGGCCGGTGACGGCGTAGCGCGATTTGGGGTCTTTGGGCTTTTCTTCGATCGAGATGGCTTTTTTGTCGGCGTCGAATTCAACGACGCCGTAGCGTTCCGGATCGGTAACGGCGTAGGCGAAAACGGTTGCGCCTTGCTGGTTGGCGTTGGCGCTTTGCAGAATTTCGCTGAAGTCGTGACCGTGAAAGATATTGTCGCCGAGGATCAGGGCGGAGGGGTTGCTGCCGACGAAATCGGCACCAAGAATGAAGGCTTGGGCGAGGCCGTCCGGGCTGGGCTGGACGATATATTGCAGGTTGATACCCCAGCTGCTTCCGTCCCCGAGCAGATGTTCGAAACGTGGGAGGTCTTGCGGGGTGGAGATGATGAGGATGTCACGGATACCTGCCAGCATGAGGCTGGTCAGCGGGTAGTAGATCATCGGCTTGTCGTAGATCGGCAGCAGTTGCTTGGAAACTGATAGCGTGGCCGGGAAAAGCCGGGTGCCGGAGCCGCCGGCAAGGATGATGCCTTTACGTTGTGTCATGTTGGGTCTTTTCCTGACGGATTGTTAAGTCTTGACTTTCAGTTAGGCGTTTCTTTTGATCCTGGCCAGGCTTGGTATTGTTTGCCAACCCAACTTTGGTAGGCGCCGCTAGTCACGTTTTGTACCCAGGGCTGGTTTTCGAGATACCACTGAACGGTTTTCCGGATGCCGGTTTCGAAGGTTTCGACGGGTTTCCAAGCAAGTTCGTGCTCTATTTTGCTGGCGTCAATCGCGTAACGGCGATCATGGCCGGGGCGATCCTTGACGTAGGTGATCTGCGCTTTATAGGATTTGCCATCGGCTCTGGGGCTGAGTTCGTCCAAAATTTTGCATAGGGTATGAACCACTTCCAGATTCGCTTTTTCGTTCCAGCCACCAATGTTGTAGGTTTCACCCAGGCATCCGGCGTCAAGGACGCGGCGGATGGCGCTGCAGTGGTCCTTGACGTAGAGCCAGTCGCGAATTTGCTGGCCATCGCCGTAGATGGGGAGTGGTTTGCCGGCGATGGCGTTATGGATCACCAGCGGAATCAGTTTTTCCGGAAAGTGATAGGGGCCATAGTTATTGGAGCAGTTGGTGGTTAATACGGGCAGGCCGTAGGTATGGTGATAGGCGCGGACCAGGTGGTCACTGGCGGCTTTGCTGGCTGAGTACGGGCTGTTGGGTTCGTAGCGATGGGTTTCGCTTGCCAGCGAGCCATAGACTTCATCGGTTGAAACGTGGAGAAATCGGAACTCGGTTTTGGCTGATTTTTCCAGTTGACCGTAGTAGGTGCGCACAACCTCCAGGAGGCGGAAGGTGCCGACGATATTGGTCTGGATGAAGTCTTCCGGGCCGTGAATGCTACGGTCGACGTGTGATTCGGCGGCAAAATTAACGATGGCACGCGGCTGATGCTCAGTGAGCAATTTGGCAACAAGGTTGGCATCACCGATGTCGCCCTTGATGAAAATATGCCGGAAATCGCCGTCGACCGTAGCAAGGTTCTCCAGGTTGCCGGCATAGGTCAGCGCATCAAGGTTGATGATTTTTTCTTCCGACTGAGCCAGCCAGTCGAGCACGAAATTACTGCCAATGAAGCCAGCGCCACCGGTAATTAAAATCATGCATCCCTCCTGAAGAAAATACTTTTAATCAAATGCAGCCCTGCAATGCAGCTGAAAACTGTGACTCCTACCCAAACGACAACGACAAATAAAAATATTTCATGAACTCCCCTGGTTTGCTTTGCTGCCTTGGCGGGCGCTACCTCGAGGAATCAACAATGCCATTCAGTAACTGAGCAAGCTGCTCGGTTCGCGATTTACGTGAGTGGGTATTGGCGAATGATCTTGCCACACCCGCATAATGCTCATGTGATAATTTTTTCATGAATTGACGAATGACATCAACAATATTTTCGACATCGGCAATGTTGGCGAGATCATTGGCGCCGGCTTGTCGCAGCATTTTTGCCGAGATGCCACCCAGATCGACAAGGGCAAGTATTGGTTTGCCTGAGCGGTAGTACTCGTAGATTTTTGCCGGAATCTGGTGGTTGCATATACTGCCTTGAAACAACAGCAAACCGTCGGCTCGAAGCATCTCCTGCAGCGCGGCGCGGTAGGCCACTACCGGCTCTAGGCGGACGATATCGCCGATCTGCAAATTGGCAATCATCGGTTTGTAGAGCTCATCGTTTCCTGTCGCCCTGAGGATGATTTGCAGGCGGGAACTGTCGATTTCTCCGGCCATTTTCAATCTGGCGATGGCGGCAAAAAACGGGCGGGGGTCTCTTTCGTGAGGGTAAAGGATACCGCTATGCACCAGGGTAATTTGTCCGGGGGCGCCTAGCGGCTCTATAGGCAGGTTTGTTTCGGCGTCACAAAAATTTTCTTCGTCAAAGCCGTTTTCAATCACCGACCAGCGCGATTCAGGAAGGTCGGGATAACGTTCGGCGTACATTTGCCGGGTTGGCTCAGTCGTGAATACAGCTTTGGTGCAGCGGTTTACGATGTTTTCTTCAATTTTTCGATGGATTTTCCAGGTTAAAGGATCGCGTGGATAACCAGGCTCGGTGATGGAGTCACGCATATCTGCAATCCATGGCAGCCCGGTTCGCGTTACCAAGCTTTGCCCGATCAGGTGTGCAGTCACGATCGGCGAGGTTGAAAAGATAGCCGCAGGCTTGTGTTGGCGAATCATTTTCATACCGGTCCAGATGCCCCCCGGCCACCAGCTTACCCAACGATCAGGTTGCGCCATCCGATGGAAATACTTACCCGCAATGGATAGGTGGCGCGAGGTATCAAGACCGAATGCTCGCTCGACAATCACATCTACAGGTATTTCCTTCAGTTGATCCGGACTGCTTAGTTCGTAGGCACGAGGAGAAATGGTGAGCACCAGGGGATCCCAGCCGTATTCACGCAGGTAGGTGCAAAATTTCAAAGTGCGCTGAATACCGCTACTCACCCGTACCGGGGGAAAGTGATAGGCGATCATCAAAATGCGCTTTCTGGCGGCTACCTGTTCGGGGCTATTCATTTTGGATTTCTTGTACTCGCTTTTCAATGAGTCGAAGTTTATCGATTCAAATTTTCAGTGTCTGTGAAAGATTACGCCAAACAGGATTTTTAGATCGATGGCATAGCTCAACGAAACGTCTGTTTTTACCTCAGGCCGTTCGCTGATAACAGAGGATGCGAACCCAGGTAACTGGCAGTTTCAGGATGCTGAGATCTATCCAAGCGGCCTGCTGCAATATCGCTACCACGTTTGTTGTTATCGACTCGCGAACCGAAAATAGATCGGCATCATGGGATCGGAAACCTCCGCTGCCGTCTGGCGGACAGACCGAACCGGTTCGCTGGTTAGCCTCATCTCAGTAGAGATGCGGGATTATGCAGCCAACGCATAATCGGGCGCATGTGCCCGAAGCCATTGTTCAAGCATCATGGATATCCAGATCATTTCACCAAAATATCCGGGGTGTTCATAAAGACGTTTGGCAAGCAGGATGTCGACAAACTCAGCTTGCAAAATGCCGCGGTCAACCAGGCCGCGGACTGATTCTGAGGCCAGTTTTAGCAGCGCTTCGTTGCGGGTAGCCCAGACACCAAAGGGTAGCCCGAAGCCTTGTTTTTTCTTGGTGATGATTTCATCAGGCAGAAAACCGCGCAACGCTTCCTTGAAGAACCAGCGGAGTTTCAGCCCCTTCAGTTTGTAGTCGACGGGCAGGCGTAAGGAGAAGGCCAGCAGATCATCATCGAGCATGGGGAAACCAACCTCCAGGCCGGCCAGGCGGGTTGTACCACTGACTTTGGGCAGATCGCTTTCGGCCAGGGTATAGCGCCAGTCGAAGGCGAGTTCGCGGTTGGTGTTGTGGGTCGTTTGCGCACTTGCCCACACTTTGCGCTGGCGTTGCAAGGGGGCCGAAATATCGACCTGTGCCAGAAAATCCTTGCTCAATACTTGCTCGATGCCTAGCCGGGTGATCAGGTTGTACATTTGCAGGCGGTCCGGCATTGGGACGCTGGCTTGCTCAACGTAGCTGGCGGCTTTACGTAGCAATGGCAGGCGGCCGGCAAGCCCGGTGCCCAATAGCGGCTCCATGACACTGCCGCGAACGGTGCCGGGGATGTGTTGATACCAGTCGAAAATACGCTGTTTGGCATACCGGGCATTGCCACCGAAAAGTTCGTCGCCGCCATCACCGGCCAGAATGCGGGTAATGCCGTCATCCCTGGCCATTTTGGCGCAGTAGTAGGCGGGCAAGGCGGAGGAATTGCCGAAGGGCTGATCGTAGCTGGCGGCTACGGTGGAGATACTGCGCACCAAGTCATCCGGGGTGACGTAGTACTCATGGTGTTCGGTATTAAAACGGCTTGAGGCGATGCGGGCGAACTCCATTTCGTCGTAGCCTTCGGCCTCAAAGCCGATCGAGTAGGTTGCCGCCGGTTTGCCGTGCGCCAGGCCGATCATGCCGGCGACAGTCGAGCTATCAGTGCCGCCACTCAGAAAACAGCCGGCTTTGCCGCCATCCAGCTGGCGGGCGGTGGCTTGTTGCAACAGTGCCCTGAATTCGTCACGCAATTGATCAAAAGGCGGAGGCGGAACTTCGTTAAACGCAGGGGTCCAGTAGGGTGC
The DNA here is from genome assembly GCA_964561415.1 of uncultured Dechloromonas sp. Classification (GTDB taxonomy): domain Bacteria; phylum Pseudomonadota; class Gammaproteobacteria; order Burkholderiales; family Rhodocyclaceae; genus Azonexus. Next base: position 11,282 of record CAZLPR010000007.1, read on the forward strand.
TACGGTCAACCGATTATTTTCGTATAAAACGTAGTGCGCCGGCGGCACGCGGTAAATACCCTTGTAGATGGTTCTGGGCGATGGGATGGCGTGGGTGTAGAGATAGTCGAAAATGGCTTGCGGATCGATTTCGGTGCTTGAATCAGCAAGTTGGTCGGCACGTTCGGC
>CAZLPR010000007.1:11465-22426 GCA_964561415.1 uncultured Dechloromonas sp.
TTGACGGTAGCAGAGTGAACGGATGGCGAAGCGGTCGATGGCAAGGAAGGTTTTGCCATCTTGCTCACGGAAAGCGACTGAAAAATCACCGGATACTGTTTCTGGCGCGCTGACGCCAGCGCTTTTGAATGCCTGACGCCAGGCGGAGAGCGCGCCCTCTTCCTGCAAAATTTTTGCCAGCTGGGCATTGGCGAAGCGTGGCTTGCCAACTGCCAGCGCAGGTGAGATGTCATTGGATGACGACGGCGATTCGATGGTGTTATGCATTTGGTTTATGCCAATCAGTTTTCGTCAGTTTAACCTATTGATTGCTCAAACTTTGAATGAGCGGCGTTATTGGGAGACAAAGCGGCATTTTCAGGTTTGGCTCTGGAACGCGCCAAGACTGGAAAAATACGGTTCCCCAATCGCAGACCCAAGGCAACAATCAAAACACCGGCAACTTGAAGTAGGCACCAGCGAACCAGCAAGGCATTCGGGCTGAGTGAGGTTTGGCGGTCTGGCCCTAAAAGAAACTGAACGCCGGAAAAAACGGTGTCGTATTTTTCAATGTTTTGTTCCAGACCCTGGTTAATCAACCACCACCCTATCGGGATGGCGACAAGAGAAAAGATGCCGATTTTGAGGAGATTTTTGGTATTGATTACGGAGATATGAGCGACGAAGCTCGCATTCACACATAACAAAAACACCAGTCCGTAGAGATAGCCACCGCCCCCCCATCCCCATTCACCATCACGCGCGATCAGTTCAGTAAGATTGTCGGTCGCGCTCCAATCGAAGGCGATTGCTTTGCACAACCAGAGGATCAATAACGCCGCGAGAAACACGCCTGTTTTGGTGAACCTTGCCTGTTGTTGCATCAAGTTCTCATTCTGGACGTAATAAATCAGCGCGAGAAAAATGATCGGAAGCGTATAGAGCGCCCAATAGCGAGTGCATGTTTCGAGAAAGCCTATCGTCTCGGGCGCATCCAAATAGAGAAAAATATCCCGCCAAAGCTCGCCCCATTCATTCTTGTTTGTGACGAACCAAAAACGGTTTGATGAGCCAACAATGTCAGCAATACTCTCGCTGGTAACGCCCGACCAAAGAAACAGCAAGCTGACCAGGCTAACAGCAATGGTCAATGGAAAGAGTTGCAAGCCGGGCCATTTTGACTGGATTAATTGGCGCCCGAGCCAGACCGAGCCAGCTCCTATCCATACAACACCAAAGGCAAAGGCGGTTATCGCCAGAATGCTGCCATCAGCTCTGAACAGCTCTTTGATGTTGTAGGGTATTGCTGGCAATTGCAGCAGGATTTTCAGGCAAACAACGATTAGCGCGATGACTATCAAGCATTGCGTCACGACATTTCGATAATTCGGCCAACCTGCTTTTGGCGTTGCTGGGCGAGCCTGTATTTCAACGTTGGCTGAGAGCTCGTGTTTGACCGCCGCGCTTCGCGCCGAAAAATTGACTGCGCCGAGCCATTGTCCTGTGATCAAGACAAGGAGTGGCTCGGTAATCGCACCAGAGCGATTGAAAATGAAGAGTTGCACAAGCTCCAGGCTCAAAACCCAGAATGCAAGGCCGATGCTTGCTACAGCCATTTTTGCGCCGGCAGTACGCAGCAGTAATAGAACACTGCCAAATAGCAGCAAACTGCCGCCAAGAGCACAAATATTGACAAGCATGGCGCCTTCCAGCAGACCTTCAAAGGGTAGCCAGCCAAATGAGGATGGCTCATCCTTCAAGCTGAATGGCGCAAGCGCCTGAACTGAGTAGGCAAGTAGCAACGCAACGATAACAGTGGCGGCACGGCGGTCGGCCGAAAGCCGAAAAATAGCCAACCAACCCACGACACCGACCAAAAGACCAAGGATGATAGATGCATTAAACGGCGCATCGACCAGGAATAATTTTCCGAAAATTATTCCTGCAATGAGTAGAGGCAGCGCAATTAGTGACTGCTGCGGTTTTAGAGCGCGACTGAGCAGCTCTCCAAAAAGTAGCGCTATCGCAGCGCGTTCAAATAGCAAACTGAAGGAAATCGAATCGAAGGCAAGCAAGTCTTTCAGGTGATTTTTGACTAGTTGGAAATCGAGGCTGGGTATCAGCGGCAGCCATTCCCAAACCACCCAGGCGGCCAAAACGTAGCCAATTGCTTGCTGCAAGCCCAATACTGGCGAAAGGCTTTGCCGACGGCTATTTAATTGATAACCAAGCAACACGCCGACAACGCAACCAACCATGTTCCAAAGCGCATCACTCAACGCCGGGGTTCGGCTGGGCACCCACAACTGGGCGATCTGCAGCAAAAATGCAACGGCAAAGCCAATGATAAAAGTCTGGAAAAGAGCGGCAGCAATGCCACGGCGCGGTGCAATCGTGAGCACACCAACCAGCCCCCAAGGGATGAATAGCCCAATATTGCCCAGTACGTCACCAATTGAGCTGAAAAGGCTCGCTTGAGAAAACAGGCGCAAAAAAGCCCCGGCGGGGGCTACAGCAAAATCAAATGGGTACAAAGACCCATAAGAAATCAGCAAGGCCAGAACGCCAAGGTATTGGTATGAGGCGCCAAACGTAGTGCCGGGCCTAGTCATTTGGATAAGCGTGACGGGCCAGGGGAAAGGCGGCTATATATAGCTTTCGCATCAGCGATACCAGATAGTGATTTCCGCATACCAGCGGGGATCGCGCACTAGGCGGCAGCCCCATTATTTGGCTCATTCGGGAGCAAATGGTTAAGACAGCTCAGCAGTGTCCCGACGGTTTCAAATATGGCGCCGTCAAGCTGATCTTCCGGAAACTCAAAGCCAAACCGTTCCTCAAGGGTCGTAACCACATTTACGATAGCCATTGAGTCGAGTTGCGGCAAGCTGTCCCGAAGTTTGGTCTCTTCAGTGAACGCCATCGCCTTGCCCTGTAGATTTAATTCCCGGTCAAGGATGGCTAGTACTTTGTTCAGCAAAGACATGTCTAATCTCCTATAAATCAAGAGCAACTGTTTCTGAATAGAGATAGTCAATATCTGACGCGGCCAAGCTTGTACTTAGAAATTGCTTGGCGTTAAACCCAGTTCTGACTGCCGACAGCCTGGGGATTTCCGTCAGTACTCGTCTTTCAACATGCGTACTCATCATTCCCCGCCAGAAAAAATGCCCACCCAGACACGGTAAATACCGATTGAATGCCTGAGCATCGCTGACGTAAATAAGATTTGAACTAGGCAAGCCCTTGAATCTGCCGCGCTTGTAAATGATATGGCACCAGTCTTCTGGCTTGCCGACGATCACCTGTTGCAGCCAGGGAAAATGAGCATGATCTTTCCAGACCTTGAGCATTTGGCCTTTTAGACTACGCTCAATCTGATGGGGTGCCATTACCACGCGCCCGGCAAAGGATGGCAGGGGCAGGTTTGGAAGCACGACAACCGCTTCATCCATCGATTTGAACTTAAAAAATTGCAGCGTGCCCGCCACAACTTTGGTCGGTGAAAAGTCAGTGAAGTGATAACCCGGCTGCGCGACGACATTCATCGCCAGTTGCATGCTGTATTTGCGATGGCTATCGAGTACACACCAGCTGGTGATATTGCAGAATTTCTCGTTTTGCCCACGGATGACTCTATCGGCGTAAAAGGCGCCGATACCGCCGACTATTTTCCCTTCGTCACGCATCAGGAATCCATAATTGGGGCGGGTTTCGCTCCAGTTTTCCTGCAGGCCAACGATCCAGTCCTGCGCGGTTCGGCTGACGGGCATGTTGGCTTGAAGAAAAGCGGCGAACTCAGGCAAGGTCTGTTCGGTGATCGGTTCAATGAGAGGTTTGGCCATGGCGTTAACGCTCCACTTGCTTCAACTGCTTGTCTTTAACAACAGGGAGACTGGCTAGCCAATCGGCTCCCCATTCGGCGACTTGATCGCGCCATGCGCCGGAGGAAAAGGTGTGATCGGCGTATTGAAGATCATGGCGCAGCATGGCACAGGCGGCGAGTTGCGCCTGCCAGGCAGGAGCCGCTTGCAGGAGGTCATCAAATTCTTTGGAAACCATGTCCCGCCCACTCATGACCAGCATGATTCGGCCTTTAAAGCGGGAAAGTCCATCGAACATTCGGTCCGGCAATGATTTGCTGCGGTCAACGTCAATTTTTGCCGAATTTTTATCGGTGTCGAGCGCGGCATTATTCTGCCCTCGAGCCAGCGAAACCATTTTCAGGGCCGACTTCATTGAGCCAATGAAGTCGAATTTAAGAGTAAACACTTTTACCCAGAATGAGCGTTGCTTCAGGCGGTCGAGGTAATAGTGTTTTACGACCGCTTTGGCCTGGCCTTGCTCTGTTCGTACCCAGGGGTTGAGCATGACGATGCCTTTGATGCGGGGATCTTTGTGGGCATAGAACAGCGAGGCGGAACAGGCATTGCACTCGCCCCATAGAACAATTTGTTTTAGCGTCGGCGTTTCTTTAAAGAATTGATCGATGGCAGTCTTGATATCGTCTTCGACATTGTCGAATTGAACGTATTCACCGTAACTGTCGCCCATGCCGCTGAAATCAAAGCGCAGCACCGGAAAGCCCCGGGATGAAAATTTTCTGGCCCAGAGTACCAGTTGGCGATGACCGCCAATCCGGTACTGCGGACCACCCGCAACCATCATCAAAACGCCGGTTTCCTGCGCGCCCGATGCCGGGTGAAGCATGCCGATCAATGGGACGGCACCTTCCAACACAATCGGCTTTTCGTTCATTGGCCTGGCCTGAATTGTTGAAGCCAGCCGGCCGTCTTGCCCACCAGATCAGGGGCAAGAAAGCGGTCGTGCAGCGCCCAAAAGGCGGGGCCATCAAAGTGCCGCACCTCGATTGCGCGGCCCGATTGTTGCCAGCCTTCAATGGTTTTTTCACTGGCGGGAGCGAGGGAACTTTCCACCCCAACCTTCTCGAACCAGATCACTTTTGCGTTTTCAGGCGGCAGTAACTCAGCCAGCTTGAGCTTATCCAGTGCCATGCCGAGTTCAGGATGAATTTCATAACCGGCAATTTCAATACTGCCGCCTGCTGCGAGTTGTGCCCGCATTCCACCGGAGGTTTCCTTGGGCAGATCGGTACGGTCCATATTGGCGGCAATCTTCATGCGCATGAACTGGGTGAAATAGCTTTTGCCATCGACCACGGCTTGCCAGGCGATCAGCGCTCTGGCTTTTGGATCCTTGCGTGCGGCACTGACGGCCAGCGGAAAACCGAGCCGGATACCTAAAAAAGCAACGCAACCGCCGGGTTGCATATCCAGCCAGGCACTAGCGCAATGGATATCTTCGAGCCAGGCATCCCAGCGGGCATCGCCATATTCGCCATCGCTTTCACCGGTGCCATGGAGATCAATCACCAGTGTGCCAAGCCCTTGTTGCGCCAGGGCTTGGGCCTGCATGGTCACCATGCTGCGGCAACGGTTCATCTCTTCATTGAACCCGGGTACGACCAGCACATTTCCCCAGGGGGCAACATCGCCCGGCGGCGCATGGTAGATGCAAAAAATTCTCCCCGAACTGCTGGGCAGGAAGAACGGCCGTGGCTTTGCATAACTATTTTCCATCAAGAGATCTCTGATGGCGGCCGGCTACAGCAGGCCTTTTTTACGGAGAACAAACTCGGCCATGCGCGCTAGCGAACCGAGGTTATCGATGTTGATTTCTTCCTGCGCCAGCGGAATTTGATAGGTTTTTTCATACCAGGCAATCAGCTCGAGCAAGCCTGTCGAATCGATCAAACCGGTGGCTGGAATGATTTCATCAACGCCTAATTCGGAGGCGTCGTCTCCGGTTTCTGCCGCGATTTCGACGATCCTTGCCTTGATGGCAGCTTCAATTGCTTTTTTATTCAGTGACATTCGAGTTCTCCCTGATTAACTTCTATCGGGCACGGCCAGCTTTTTAAGTGTGGCGACAACCTGCCCGCCGTTAAGCACACGATGGTCGTAGCTGGCGCCGAGCACGCCTTTGCCGCCCTGCCCCGCAGCATGAGCGATCATCAGCGCGGTATGGGGCGGCAGAATAGGTATATGGCGTGTCACTTTCCAGCGTTCCATGCTGGAAAACCCAATCGTTGCGCCCGATGCTTCGGACTCTTTAAGGTTGTGGCTCGTGGCGCGCCGCAACACATCGCCCAGTGCGTTAACAAAGCCCAGCTCATCTTGTGTTTGCGCGTCACGAACAACCGCCAGATAGAGCGCCTCCCCGGCCTGAATGGTAAAACCGAGGTTGACCGGGCTGTATTCGTATCTTTTGTTGCCGACGATGGTGGCGTTCAAATGCGTTTTTTCTTGTGCAATCTGGATCAGGCGCCAGGCCATCAACGCTAACAAGGGCGGCATTAGCAGCCCGTTTTTATCCTGAAACTGCTTGGCGTATTCGACCCAGGGGGCAAGCTCATATTCGATTTCGATGTAACCGGCCACCGCAAAATCACGGTGCCAGGCGACGGTTGCTGCCATGCCTTTTTCTTCGCGACTGAGATTGACCTGATTGCCGGCGACATTGGGAAGAATATCAACAGCCTTAGCTTGACTGCTCGCCGCCGCTGCAGCTTTTTCCCCGCCCTGTGCAGCGAGGTGTCGCTCAACGGCTTCGACCGTAATTCGCCCGTCAATTGGCGATATGACCTCCGCTTGCAGGCCGGACTGCGCCAGAAGCAGGCGTGCTTTAGCCGTAATTTGCGAGGTTTTAGCGGTTGACCGCAGCAAAGATGTTTCTTGCGCTTCAGGGATGGCTTCATCCGCCCTTTCACCAAGCCACAGCATAATGCTGCCTACTTTTACGACTTCGTCAGCCTGGGCGATAAAGCCAAGGACAAAACCGGCAGCCGAGGCGGTGACGTCAAGTACCGCTTTGTCCGTTTCCACCTGACCGACGATCTGACCGCTCTCAACCTTGTCGCCGATCGCGACGTCAAAAGCCAGGACTTTTACTTCGTCATCGTTGTTGTTAATTCGCGGTACGTAAATAGCCGTTGCCATTATTTGCTTCCCAAAAACTACAGAATATCCAGGACAGCCGCGACGATTGCGTTCTCGTCCGGCAGTTGTGCGCTTTCCAGGCTGCGCGCTGAGGCAATCGGCACGGGCGCCGTACCCAAGCGAGCCACTTTGCCGCGGTAGCCATTTTCAACGAGCATGGCCAGCACCTCGGCACTGAAGCCAAATTGATGATGCGCTTCTTCGACCACCAGGATTCTCGGGCGATGCAGCAAAGCTTTAAGTAGTGCACAACGCGGCAGAGGCGCCAACATGGCGGGAGCAATGATTTCGACGGTCAACTCTTCGTTTTCTTCGAGAAGACGCGCCGCTTTTTCAGCAACCGGCAACATGCCGCCGTAAGAAAGCAGCGTGATGTCCGGCTCATGGCTGCCCGTGCGCAGGGTCGGGAAGAGTTCGGCGCCCAGATCACCTGTTTCCGCTTCAATGGCTTCGTATCCCGCTGCATCCTGCTTTTCGGCGTAGAGCAGTTTGTGCTCAAGGAAAAGGGTGGGATTCGGCCAACAAGCCGAGGCGTTGATCAGCAACTGGCCAATTTGGTGCCGATGACTGCCAAAGATCACGGTCAACCCGGGAACCGAGACAAAAATATTTTCGAGACTCTGACTATGGGTTGGACCATAGCCACGGCGACCGCCACAGGGCGCCCGGATCACGATCGGCACGGCTGAATCGGCGAACATGCCGGGAAATTTCACGGCATGGTTGTAAATCTGATCCATGCAAAGAGTCAAAAAATCGGCAAACATGATTTCAACGATGGGCTTCCTGCCCGCCATTGCCAAGCCGATACCCGCCCCGGCAATGCCGGCTTCGCTGATTGGCGTCGAGATCACCCGGTTTCGATATTTTTCGGAGAGGCCCACGGTGACCTTGAAGGCGCCACCGTAAGGGTCATGCAGATCCTCGCCCAGCAAGACCATATCGTCATCGTACTCAAACAGCTTGTGCAGAGCGTCGTTGAGCGCCAGACGCACAGTGGCAGCAGCGGCGTCGGCTTTCGGACAATCGCATTGCAAAGCGGGCTTGAAGGAGTGCTCGGGGGGCAGATCAAAACTGGCCAGGGGAGATTCCATTGCGGCCTTTTCCACTTGTGCCAGAAAAACCAGGCAGGCGGACTCGATTGCTTCAACCTCTTCAGCAGTACAACGGCCACGCAACGCTTTCAACGGGTCGCTGGCGGTAATTTCATCTCGTTCCCCCAGGTCGCGAAGGTCATCGCCCTTGCTGTGCGGCCCCATTCTTCCGGTATCGATAACCAGCATTCCGGGGCGACGATTTTCACGCATGTCATCAACGACACGCTCAACCTGTCCCGAAAAGTCTGCGTCACGATCACTCAAGCGCCAGGCAGAAAGGCCAAACGCCAAGCCGCGCGCGACGATGTCGCCGCCAATCGTGTCCCGCGTGTAGGTAGTCTGGGCAATGCCGTTATGTTCTACGACAAAAAGAACCGGCACATTCCAGATTGAAGCCAGATTCATGCTCTCGTAAAGCAGGCCTTCACCGAGCGTGCCATCGCCGATCACGATGGCGACAATGCCGCGGCTGGAGCGCGACTTCAATGCGCTGGCCAAGCCAACGCCAATACCGGTCATGCCCGCCTGAACGCCATTGCTGTGGAAGTTGCGGTAGGCCAGGTGCTGGCTACCGCCATAACCACCACAAACACCGGTTTTTCGCCCCATGATCTCGGCGACAAGACCAAGGCAATTCCCCGAATAGGTCAAAAAATGACCATGATTCCGGTGATTGGAAAGCACGTAATCGTCAGGGTCATTCAAAGCACGAACGACGGACATCTGGCAAATTTCCTGCCCGAGACAGGTATGTGTCGTGCCGGAAACCAGACCGCGCCCAAAGAGTTCGAGAATCAGCTTCTCCGTCTCACGAATCAGGTGACCGAAAGCAAACAGTTCTTTGGGGGAGTTGCCTATGCGAGGCTTACCTAATGCATCTACGCTGAAGATCGGGGAGGTATCCATCTAGCAATCCCAAAAAATTGTGCGACGCCGTGCTGGCAAATGTAAGACAAAAAATCAAATTAATTTGAAATCAAAGCCTTGGCTCATCAATCTCGTGCGGAGAATCGTCATTTCAAAACCACTTGATCGGTCGTATTTCGCGAACCAACTGAAGCCTTAACGCCTAAAATTTTAGCTAACGAACTTTAGCAGATGCTGAAAAACTGGAGTACGAGACCGTTAATATGAAACAAAAATATAATTTTGTCATCTTGCAAAGTTATGACGACAGCCTTTGCGAGCCTGTAGGCGCATGGAAAAACGGCTAGCGATAACGAATACTGCTGACGAACTCTGGCCAATGGACGGCATAGCGCTGCAGCAGTCTGGCAAATAGACAAATTTTGCTTGCGGATCAGGCGGACAACACCGATCCATGAAAACAGAATTTTGCTGCCCTATTGCTCCGGCCCTGTGAAGTATTAACCATTCGCCCTCTTACCCAAGAAATGGCAGGGTTTCAACAAGGTCAGCTCGACCGATACTCATGGCCTCATCGGGCCGGATCAATGAGTAACTAGCTTGCCATCAACGAATTCCACGAGTGAGCCAACGGTGGCAAAGGTGCTACCTTCGATTTCGTCATCATCAACGGCAAAGCCGAAACGGTCTTCGAAGCTGGTGATCAATGAAACCACCGCCATTGAATCAAGCTCGGGAATGGCACCCAATAACGGGGTATTCAGCGTAAATTCGGCTGACCGCCCATTCAAACTTAGAATTTCGTCGAGAAGGGACAGCACTTCTTTTTGAGTATTCAAGTCTTGCTCCAAGGTTGGGTTTAGTGGCGGCATTATAGGGGGTGAATAGCTGATTCAGCGTGAGATAGTACGCATTGTCATACGCTTGGCAAGCCGGCTGGGTAGATTTTTTGGCCGGTGTCATTAGCCTGCCGGTGACAAAATTCAAAACATGCGGAATCGATAATTGGCTTCATTTTCACCCGGAAGCACAAGCTCGGCGTAACGCCCAAATTATTAAAAGTTTTTCTAGCTGTCATACCAAAGAGCACGCCGCCGGAAGTCCGCGACACGACATTCGATGGACCCATTTAAGGTAACCGGAAATTGCCCGGCGAATGAGTGAATCAGGCATCTCCGTCAGTTGCCGAATTGTTCGTCAGCTCCTGAAACAACAAGGTTTCGTTCGCCGTCAGCCGCAGAAAAAGTGGCGCCCCCGAATCCTTGCGGCCTAAACCTGGAATTCACTGCTTTTGGCCGGTCGACCGCAGCACGGCTCATCCCTTTGACGCGCCCCTGGGCCGGATTGCCGATCGGGGATTTCGCGGCAGCAGCTATCAAGCGCAATTCGCTAAAAAACGACATGTTTTTTGGGGTTGACCGCAGCAAAAGCCGCAATCAGCAAACCGGCGCCGGCATTTTTGCGGGAAGCATTGTCGTGCCATGGAGAGCGGCGATCACCGATTTTCAGCAGCAATGCCACCGCATAACGCATCCGGATAAAGCGATTCGACTCGCATTTTTCCGGCCGCCCGGTCAATTGTCGCACCCAAAAAAGTAATGTTTAATCGCCGCGCTGCCTTGGGAAAAAATAGCGGTGAAGAAGGCTTGAGAGCGGTACGAGAAGGGGGTGCGGCACGCCCTGCGGGTCAGTCCGCCCCTTGAAAATTAATTGATCAAGTCAGGAATCGCACCCATGTCGCTAGCCAATCCCTACGAGCAGTACATGCTCGAACTCGTCAACGCCGAACGCGCCAAGGTAGGTGCCCAGCCGCTCGCTTTTGACAGCAACCTCAATACCGCGTCCGAGATCCACAGCAGCTGGATGATCTCGACCGACACCTTTTCCCATACCGGGTCGGGCGGCTCGAACCCCGGCGCCCGGATGACGGCAGCCGGCTATACCTTCACCGGTGCGTGGAGCTGGGGCGAAAACATCGCCTGGGCGAGCACCCGCGCGC
>CAZLPR010000008.1:0-1446 GCA_964561415.1 uncultured Dechloromonas sp.
GAGCGCCATATTCCGGTGGTGCCGCGCGCCCAGATGCTGGCTGAATTGATGCGTCTGAAACATGGCATCGCCATCGCCGGCACCCACGGCAAGACGACAACGACCAGCCTGGTGACCAGTATTCTGGCCGAAGGCGGTGTTGATCCCACTTTCGTCATCGGTGGCCGTTTGAATGCCGCCGGGGCGAATGCCCGACTCGGTAGCGGTGATTTCCTGGTCGCCGAGGCCGACGAGTCCGACGCCTCTTTTCTCTTTCTGTCGCCGGTTATTTCGGTCGTCACCAATATCGACGCCGATCACATGGAAACCTACGGTCACGATTTCGAGCGTCTGAAAAGTGCTTTTGTCGATTTTCTCAGCCGCCTGCCCTTCTACGGTGTGGCGGTCCTCTGCGGCGACGATGCAAATGTGCGCGACATCATGCCGCGCGTCCCCAAGCAGATCGTGACCTACGGCCTGACGCCGGGCTGCAACTTCTACGCCGAAAACATTGTTGCCGCCGATGGCCAGATGCGTTTCGATTGCGTCCGGGTCAATGGCTCCGTCTCGCGTTTGGCCATCACGCTCAATTTGCCCGGCCTGCACAATGTCCTCAATGCGCTGGCCGCGATTGCCGTCGCGACGGAAGTGCAGATTGCCGACGCCGCGATTATCAAGGCTCTGGCCGAATTCAAGGGTGTCGATCGACGTTTTCAACGTTACGGTGAAGTGGCTTTGCCGGCCGGTGGCAGCTTCACGCTGGTCGACGACTACGGTCATCACCCGGTGGAAATGGCCGCCACGCTGGCTGCGGCGCGCGGCGCCTTTCCCGGTCGGCGCCTGCTGCTGGCCTTTCAGCCGCACCGCTATAGCCGCACCCGCGATTGCTTTGAAGACTTTGTCAAAGTGCTTTCCACGGTCGACGCCCTTTTGCTGGCTGAAATTTATGCCGCCGGCGAGGCGCCGATTGTTGCTGCCGACGGCCGTTCCCTGGCGCGTGCGTTACGGGTGGTCGGCAAGGTCGAGCCGCTCTTTGTCGAAGATATCGCGGCCATGCCGCAAACAATTCTCGATGTCGCCCGTGACGGCGACGTGGTGTTGACCATGGGCGCCGGTTCGATCGGCGCCGTGCCCGGCAAAGTGGTGGCCTTGCAATGAACGATTTTGGAAAAGTTGCCGTGCTCTTCGGGGGCTCCTCGGCCGAGCGCGAGGTTTCGCTCAAAAGTGGCGCGCGCGTGCTGGCCGCGTTGCAAGGGGAGGGCATCGATGCGCACGCGTTCGACCCAGCTGCCGAACCGCTCGATGCCCTGAAGGGTTACGACCGCGCCTTTATTGCGCTGCATGGTCGCCACGGTGAGGATGGGACGATTCAGGGAGCGCTCGAGTTGATGCACATTCCTTACACCGGTTCCGGCGTCATGGCTTCGGCGCTGGGCATGGATAAATTCCGCACCAAACTGCTGTGGC
>CAZLPR010000008.1:1457-2493 GCA_964561415.1 uncultured Dechloromonas sp.
TCCCGATTACGCCATTCTCACCGCCGATTCCGACTTTGCGGATATCGAGGAAGAGCTCGGCCTGCCAATTTTCGTCAAGCCGGCCCATGAAGGTTCATCGATCGGCATCAGCAAGGTCAAGGCGCGCGAAACGCTGCATTTGGCGTATGTCGAAGCCGCCAAATACGATCCCTTGGTGATTGCCGAAAAAGGCGTGATGGGCGGCGAATATACGGTCGGCATCATCGGCAGCGGCGCCGACATGGTGGCTTTGCCGATCATCAAGATCGAGCCGACGACCGACTGGTACGACTACGAGGCCAAATACAACCGCGACGATACGCGTTACCTCTGCCCTTGCGGCCTGCCGGCGGCGAAGGAGGCGGAAATCCGCAAAGGCGCGCTGGAAGCGTTTCGTATCCTCGGCGGTCGGGGCTGGGGGCGGGTGGATTTTTTGATGGACGAAGCGGGCAATCACTATTTTCTGGAAGTGAATACGGCGCCAGGCATGACCGATCACTCGCTAGTGCCGATGGCGGCGCGGGTGGCGGGCATGGAATATCCGGCGTTGGTACGCCGCGTACTCGAACTGGCTGCCAACGACTGAGGCATGAATGTGGAACAAACCGCACCTCCTCAATGCCTTGGCCGATCTGCTGATTTTGGCAGCGGCCGCTGCATTGCTGGCCGCCACCGCCGTCTGGTTGGTGCGCGTGCCCGCGTTGCCGGTGCTTTTGGTCGTTTTCGCCGAGCCCTTGCCGCACACCCGGCAAGCCGAGGTCGAGCAGGTTTTGCCGCCGGCGCTGAAAGGCAATTTTTTCAGCCTCAATCTGGACACCGTGCGCGGCGCGCTGGAAACGCTGCCTTGGGTACGCAAGGTCGAAGTGCGGCGGATCTGGCCGGCCAGGCTGGAAGTCAAGGTCGAGGAGCATCGGCCGGCTGCCCGCTGGGGCGAGGGGCGCAGCGAATTGGTCGACACCTATGGCGAGGTTTTTATCGCTGTGCCCAGTGCCGAGGAGTTGCTTGCCCTGCCTTTGCTCTACGGTCCGCCGGGTAC
>CAZLPR010000008.1:2503-21809 GCA_964561415.1 uncultured Dechloromonas sp.
GGAGGTCTTGAAGTATTACAGCGAGTTTGCCGGCAGCTTTCAGTCGGTCGGCGAGGGCTTGGTGCAGGTGACGCTTTCACCGCGTCTGGCGTGGCAGATCAAATTGGCCAATGGGATGCGGGTGGAAATGGGACGGGAGCAACCGAAGGCGCCGGTGGGGGTGCGTTTGCAACGATTTATCGAGGTTTATCCGGCAACGGTTGCAAAACAGGCAGAGCGGCCGACGGTCGTCGATTTGCGCTATCCGAATGGTTTTGCGATGCGTGTCGCAAGCGCGGACAAGGGGAAGTAACTATATGAGCAGGGACAATAAAGAATTGGTCGTTGGCCTGGATATCGGGACGTCGAAAATCGTCGCCCTGGTCGCCGAGATCAACCAGGAAGGCCATCTCAATGTAATCGGCATGGGCTCGCAGGATTCGCGCGGCCTGAAAAAAGGCGTGGTGGTGAATATCGAAGATACGGTGCATACCATTAGCCGAGTCATTCAGGAGGTTGAACTGATGGCCGACTGCAAGGTGAAGGACGTATATACGGGCATTGCCGGCAGTCACATCAAGAGTTTCAACTCCAACGGCATGGTGGCGATCAAGGATAAAGAAGTGACCGCCAGCGACGTTGACCGCGTCATCGAGACGGCGAAAGCAATGCCGATTCCGGCCGATCAGGAAATCTTGCATATCCTGACGCAGGAGTTCGTCATCGATGGACAGGATGGCATCCGCGAGCCGATCGGCATGAGCGGCATGCGCCTGGAGGTGAAGACGCACATTGTCACCGGCGCTATTTCGGCGGCGCAGAATATTGTCAAATGCGTCCGGCGCTGCGGCCTCGAAGTCAATGATCTGATGCTGCAGCCGCTGGCTTCCAGCTACGCGGTGCTCTCCGAAGATGAAAAGGATCTTGGCGTCTGCTTGATCGATATCGGCGGCGGCACAACGGATATTGCCGTCTGGACGCAAGGCGCGATTCGCTATACCTCGGTGATTCCCATCGCCGGCGATCAGATCACTAACGATATCGCGATGGCCTTGCGCACGCCGACGCGCGAAGCTGAAGATATTAAATGCCGTTATGGCTGCGCCCTGTCGCAACTGGCCGCCGGCAGCTGGCACAGCCGTGCTTACGCCGGTGAACCTCTGGCGACACTAAATTGAGCCGCCGGGCGCTGGCCGATGTGATACAGCCGCGTGTCGAAGAATTGTATGAATTGATTCAGCACGAGTTGCGCCGCGCCGGTTTCGAGGAAGTGCTTTCCTCCGGCATTGTGCTCACCGGTGGCGCCAGCGTCATGCCGGGCATGGTCGAGCTGGGTGAGGAAATTTTCCATATGCCAGTGCGTCTGGGTAATCCGAAATACACCGGCAGCTTGGCTGATGTGGTGCAAAACCCACGCTTTTCGACGGCTTTTGGCTTGCTGCTGGAGGCCCAGGCGCAACGCAAACGGGGCCAGAAAATCAAGGAAAAGCAGGGAATGAAAGATGTGTTTGACGGCATGCGTTCATGGTTTGCCAAGAATTTTTAAATTGTTTTATTGACCGGGTTTTCAGAGGAGGTAGTCATGTTTGAGATCATCGAGAAGGAAGAGGGCGGTACCATCATCAAAGTTTTTGGAGTCGGTGGCGCCGGTGGTAATGCCATCGAGCACATGATTCTTGAGGGCGTCAATGGGGTCGAATTCATTGCGGCGAATACGGATGCCCAGGCCTTGAGCCGTAATGCGGCGCCGAGCAAGTTGTCGCTCGGCAAGACCGGGCTGGGCGCTGGCGCCAAGCCGGAAAAAGGCCAGGAGGCCGCGCAGGCCCATCGCGACGAAATTCGTGCGACGCTGGAGGGCGCGCACATGGCGTTCATTACCGCCGGCATGGGTGGCGGCACGGGCACTGGCGCAGCGCCGGTGGTGGCTGAAATTGCCCGCGAAATGGGGATTCTGACCGTGGGTGTGGTCACCAAGCCGTTCAGTTTTGAAGGCAACAAGCGCATGAAGGCGGCGGAAGCCGGCATTGCGGAATTCTCCAAACACGTTGATTCGTTGATCGTCATCCTCAATGACAAACTGATGGAAGTCATGGGCGACGATGCGGATGTCGACGATTGCTTCAAAGCGGCTGACGATGTGTTGAAAAATGCTGTTGGCGGTATCGCTGAAATCATTACCTATCCCGGTCTGGTCAACGTCGACTTCGAGGACGTGCGCACGGTGATGGGTGAAATGGGTCGCGCCATGATGGGCTCTTCTGTCGCTTCCGGCGTCGACCGGGCGCGCATCGCTGCTGAGCAGGCGGTTGCTTCACCACTGCTTGAGGGTGTCAATTTGTCCGGCGCCAAGGGCGTGCTGGTCAATATCACCGCCGCCAAGGGTGGTTTGAAGATGAAGGAGGTCAATGAAGTGATGAATACCGTCAAGGCTTTTGCCGCCGATGACGCGCACATCATTTTCGGCGCGGTCTACGACGATCTGATGGGCGATACCTTGCGCGTTACCGTGGTCGCCACAGGCCTTGGGCAGATGGCTGCAGCACGCAGTCGCCAGAACTTTGAAGTGATCAATACGGTCGAAATGAAGGCAACGGGTACGCATGACGCGGTGTCGTTTGGCTCGGCGCCGGATTACTCGCACCTTGACGTGCCCGCCGTGGTGCGTAAACGCAATGTCACCGTTGAGGCGCTGGCCAACAGCGGTGTCGACCGTTATGACATTCCGGCATTCCTGCGCAAGCAGGCGGACTGAAAGTAACTTGGCCTTACTCTGAAAAAGGGCGGCGGCGCCTTGTGCTACAATGCGCCGCTCCCCAAATTATTCAAGTACTTACATGCTAAAGCAGCGCACGCTCAAGACCGTTATTCGCGCTTCAGGCGTTGGCCTGCATGGCGGTGTCAAGGTCAATATGGCCTTGCGTCCGGCGGCGCCGAATACCGGGATCGTCTTTCGTCGTGTCGATCTGCCGCAAGCTGTTGATATTCCCGCTGCTGCTGTCTTGATTGGCGACACCCGCATGTGTTCCTGTCTGGAAAAAGACGGCGTTAAAGTGGGCACCATTGAACACCTGATGTCGGCCTTCGCCGGCCTCGGCATCGATAACGCCTGGGTCGATCTCGATGCGCCAGAAGTCCCCATTTTCGACGGCTCGGCTTCGCCATTTGTCTTTCTGATCCAGTCGGCCGGCATTGAGGAGCAGAATGCCGCCAAGAAATTTATTCGTGTCACTCAGCCGATTGAAGTGCGCGATGCTGACAAATGGGCCCGTTTCGAGCCTTACGATGGCTACAGTTTGTCTTTCTCGATTGTTTTCAACCATCCGGCCATCGATAAATCGGCGCAGAACGCGACGATCGACTTCGCTGAGCAGTCATACGTCCGTGAAATTTCCCGCGCCCGCACCTTCGGTTTCATGCAGGAAGTCGAATACCTGCGCGAAAACGGACTGGCGCTGGGCGGCGGTCTCGAAAATGCCATCGTCCTTGACGAGTTTCGCGTGCTCAATCAGGATGGCCTGCGCTATGGCAATGAGTTCGTCAAACACAAAATTCTTGATGCCATCGGTGATCTTTATTTGCTCGGCCATCCCTTGCTGGCTGCCTTTTCCTCACACAAAGGCGGGCACGCCCTGAACAATCAATTGGCCCGCGAATTGCTGAATCATCAGGAATCCTGGGAATTGGTGACCTTTGAGCAAGCCGACCGCGCACCTCAAGGCGTGACGCGCTGGCTCAATCAGCTGGCCTGAACGTTATGTGGCTGCTGCGTCTGCTCGCGGTCGCTCTGGTCGTGGCCATCGGTGCCGGTCTGCTCAGTTATGCCTTGACCGGCAAGCGCAATTACCTGGCTTTTTCCTGGCGCCTTTTCAAATATGGCATAGTCTTCGCCCTGCTTATTTTCGCGCTGATGATCATCGAGCGCGTGGCGATTATTCCGCTCTAGCGGCGCGTTGCAGCAGCTGTTCCAGAGCCTCGCGCAATGGTCCTTTTGGCAGCTTTTCGCTGGTTGACCGCAGCATCGTGCAGGCCAGGGCGGAGATCGGTTTCTGCGTTGAGGGTGTTGCTTGAAACGGGATATTGCGAGGTTGTACTTTTACTTCGATGTCGCTACAATCGATGCCACTTTTTGATAATTTGTCACACAAACGCTGACTCATCTGGCGAATTTTGGTGGCAACTGCGCCGTTATCGGTGTGGATAATAATTTTCCCCGACTTGTAATTGGCAACGTGTGCGGCGTCGCGTAACCCGATTGGGGCTACCGCTTCAAAGTGCCGTGAGAGCTTGAGCAATAGCCGTGCATGGGCCATCACCCTGCTGGCGGCGGCGTCGCTGTCGAGATAGTGCTCTGGTCCTTTGTACATAGGAGGTTCCATGCAGATTATTCTGGTTTCGCGCCATCTGAAAACGGCGCGAACAATCACCATTATGCCTCGTCATGTGCTGACGGTACTGGCCGTCTCATTGGTTCTCCTGTTTTCAACATCTGCGCTGTTTTCGTGGTTGTCGGTACATTGGCGTTTGCCGGTAGTGGAAAACCTGCTGCAATCGCTGCGTCAGCAGGAGACTGAAAAAAGCGAAACGCTGGTCACCAACAATCTGCAATTGATGGCGACGCGCCTTGGTGAATTGCAGGCCAAAGTGCTGCAACTTGATGGTCTCGGTGAGCGAGTTCTCGAAATGGTCGGTGGTAAAAAACCGGCAGCGAAACCGAAAGAGAATGCCGGTCAGGGCGGCCCATTTTTGCCGACGCCGCTGGGTCTGGATGAGTTGAAAAACGAGATCGATCGTCTGGCTCTTGCGGTTGACAGCAAAACCGATGAGCTTTCGATTATCGAGTCCCGCTTGCTCGAGAAACGGGTCAAGGATCGCCTGTTGCCGACTGTTTTGCCGGTCAAGGGCGCGGTGTTCGGCTCGGCTTTCGGTCATCGAGTCGATCCGATTGCTGGTGTGCGCTCAATGCATGAAGGTCTCGATTTTTCGGCAGGCGTAGGGACGCCGGTGGTCGCGGCAGCCGATGGCGTGGTGCTTTCGGCTTCTCTCCATGCCGAATACGGCAACATGATTAATATCGATCACGGCGACGGGCTCACTTCACGTTACGCGCATCTATCGCGTATGGCGGTCGTGCCCGGTTCGCTGGTCAAGCGGGGAGAGGAAATCGGGGCTGTCGGGACGACCGGGCGCTCAACCGGCCCACATTTGCATTTTGAGGTGCGCATGCTGGGCGTGGCGCAGAACCCCGCCTTGTTTCTGAAGCGGGGCACAGAGTTCGCCCTGCTCAAACGACCCTAAATACAGGGGCTTTCGGCACCTTGATTTAGGTCATCGGCCAGGTTTCGAGGGGCGTGTTAGAATCCGCGCCTCGTCGCATTTTGCGCCACCATCTTCGATCGCAATGATTTCCGGCCTACTCAAAAAGATTTTCGGCAGCCGCAACGACCGGCTGATCAAACAATATTCCCAGAATGTAAAACGCATCAATGCGTTTGAGCCTTCGCTGCAGGGGCTTAGCGATGCGCAGTTGCGGGCCAAGACGGATGAGTTCCGGCTGCGCCACGCCAAGGGGGAATCGCTCGACGACCTCTTGCCCGAAGCTTTTGCCGTGGTGCGCGAAGCCGGCAAGCGCGAACTGGGTATGCGCCATTTCGACATGCAGATGGTGGGTGGCATGGTTTTGCATGACGGCAAAATTGCCGAAATGCGAACCGGTGAAGGCAAGACGCTGGTCGGCACTTTGCCGGCCTACCTTAATGCCATTTCCGGCAAGGGCGTCCATGTCATTACGGTCAATGATTACCTGGCCAGTCGCGATGCAGAGTGGATGGGGCGTTTGCACCGTTTTCTCGGGTTGTCCGTCGGCGTCAATCTGTCGCAGATGGGTCACGAGGCGAAGCAGGCAGCTTACGCTTCCGACATCACCTATGGCACTAATAACGAATTCGGTTTTGATTATCTGCGCGACAACATGGTTTTTTCCGGCGGCGAGCGCGTTCAGCGCGGCCTGAATTTCGCCATTGTTGACGAGGTTGACTCGATCCTAATTGACGAGGCGCGGACGCCGCTGATCATTTCTGGTCAGGCGGAAGATCACACCGAAAATTACCTGCGCATGAAAGACATCGTGCCCCTGCTGACACGGGCGGCCGAAGAGAATACTGAAGGCGATTACTGGGTCGACGAAAAGGGCCATCAGGTCCATCTTTCCGAAGCTGGTTACGAGCACGCCGAGCAGTTGTTGCTCGAACATGGTTTGCTGCAGGAAGGCAGCAGCCTTTACGACACCGCCAATATTACCTTGATGCACCACCTCAATGCCGCCTTGCGCGCGCTGACGCTGTTCCAGAAGGATCAGCAATATGTCGTGCAAAACGGTGAAGTGGTTATTGTCGATGAGTTCACCGGTCGGTTGATGTCGGGTCGTCGCTGGTCGGATGGCCTGCACCAGGCCGTCGAGGCCAAGGAAGGCGTCAAGATTCAGGCGGAAAATCAGACGCTGGCTTCAATCACCTTCCAGAACTATTTCCGCATGTACGGCAAACTCGCCGGCATGACCGGCACGGCCGACACTGAAGCTTATGAATTCCAGCAGATTTACGGTCTGGAAACGGTGGTGATTCCGACCCATCGGCCGATGATCCGCAAGGACATGAACGACCAGGTTTTCAAGACGGCTGACGAGAAGCACGCGGCGATCATTGCCGATATCAAGGAGTGCGCCCAGCGCGGCCAGCCAGTATTGGTTGGTACAACGTCGATCGAAGCTTCCGAACTGCTTTCCGGGCTGCTCGATAAAGAAAAATTGCCGCATCAGGTGCTTAACGCCAAGCAGCATGCCCGCGAGGCTGAAATTGTCATTCAGGCCGGTCAGCCCGGTATGGTGACTATTGCCACCAATATGGCCGGTCGAGGTACGGATATTGTGCTTGGCGGCAGTATCGAAAAAATTGTCTCGGCTATCAAGCATGACGAATCGCTGCCAGAAGCTGAGCGCGATGCGGTGATTGAGAAAAAACGCGAAGAATGGCAAGCCGTGCACAATCAGGTGCTGGCAGCGGGCGGTCTGCACATTATTGGTTCAGAGCGCCACGAATCGCGCCGGATCGATAACCAGTTGCGTGGTCGTGCCGGGCGTCAGGGCGATGCCGGGTCGTCGCGCTTTTATCTGTCGCTGGACGATCCCTTGTTGCGTATTTTTGCCGGCGAGCGTCTGCGCAGCATCATGGAAAAACTGAAAATGCCGGAAGGCGAGGCGATTGAGCATCCGCTTGTGACGCGTTCGCTGGAATCGGCGCAGCGCAAGGTTGAGGCTCGAAACTTCGATATTCGCAAGCAGTTGCTTGAGTACGACGACGTTTCCAACGATCAGCGCAAAGTGATCTATCAGCAGCGTAATGAGTTGCTGGAATCCGAGGATATTTCAGAAACCACTACCGCCATGCGGCACAGTGTGATTGCCGATATTTTCCAGACTTATGTCCCGCCCGAGTCGGTTGAGGAGCAGTGGGACATGTCGGGTCTGGAGCAGGCACTGGCCAGCGAATTACAGATTGCTGCGCCGGCGACGCAATGGATCAAGGACGAGCCGGCGATTTCTGCCGACGAGATTCTTGCCCGCATTACTCAGGAAGCCGATGCGGCTTATCTGGCCAAGACCGAACTGGTCGGCGCCGAGACGTTCCACCAGTTCGAGCGCAATGTGATGCTGCAAAGCCTCGACTCGCATTGGCGTGAACATCTGGCCGCGCTGGATCATCTGCGCCAGGGGATTCATCTGCGCGGTTATGCCCAGAAAAACCCGAAACAGGAATACAAGCGCGAAGCCTTCGAGTTGTTTGAAAGCTTGCTCGATCAGGTGCGCAAGGAAGTGACGCGGATCGTCTTCACCGTACAAATTCGCTCGCCGGAGGATGTTGAGGAAACGGCGCCGCATGCCGATGTCCAGAACGTTCAGTATCAGCATGCTGGATATGATGAGGCGCTGGGCGATGGTATCGGCGATACGCCGCAGCAACAGCCCGCCGATGCCGGGCCAAAAGTGGGTCGTAACGATCCCTGTCCTTGCGGCAGCGGTAAAAAATACAAACAGTGTCACGGAAAACTTAGTTAGTCATTAGCTAACTGCTAACAACTCGATCCCGGATCATAAAATGCCCGTTAATTACGTTACGCCTTCGGCCGATCAAATTTTTCCCGTGGCAGGTATTCGCCTCGGGGTTACTGAAGCTGAAATTCGTAAGAAAAATCGCCGTGATCTGACCCTGGTGGCGCTCGATGCCGGTTGTACGGTGGCTGGCGTATTCACCCAAAATCGATTTTGTGCCGCGCCGGTACAGCTTTGTCGCCAGCATTTGGCGGCAGGTCAGGAAATTCGTGCGCTGGTCATTAATACCGGTATCGCCAATGCCGGCACCGGCGAGCCGGGGCGCCAGGCGGCGCAGGCGACTTGCCAGGCCGTTGCTGCGCTGTTCGGTGTTGCGGCCGAGCAGGTCTTGCCTTTTTCTACGGGCGTGATTCTTGAGCTTTTGCCGGTTGACCGCATTGAGGCGGGATTGCCGGCCGCGCAGGCTGATCTCAAGGCCGATAACTGGTATGCCGCGGCGCACGCCATCATGACCACCGACACGGTCGCCAAGGCGGCTTCGCGGATTGTTGCGGTCAACGGTAAAAAAGTGACGATTTCCGGCGTCTCGAAAGGCGCCGGGATGATCCGCCCCAACATGGCGACGATGCTTGGATTTCTCGCCACCGATGCGGGCATTGCCCAGGCGCTGCTCGATCAACTGGTCAAGGAAACGGCTGATGCATCGTTCAATTGCATCACCGTCGATGGCGATACCTCGACCAACGATTCCTACGTAATGATTGCCAGCGGCCAGTCCGGCGTTAACTTCACCAGTGCCGCCGATGCCGGCTGGGCCGACGTCAAAGCGGCGATCATCGCCGTTTCGGTCGAGTTGGCCCAAGCCATCGTGCGCGATGGCGAGGGCGCGACCAAGTTCATCACGGTGGCCGTCGAAGGCGGTCAAACAGTCGGCGAGTGCCGCCAGGTCGGTTACGCCATCGGTCATTCGCCGCTGGTTAAGACCGCTTTTTTTGCCTCCGATCCCAACCTCGGGCGAATTTTGGCCGCAGTCGGCTACGCCGGTATTAACGATCTCGATGTCGATGGCGTCCGCGTCTGGCTCGACGATGTGCTGGTAGCTGAAAATGGCGGTCGGGCTGCCGCCTATCAGGAAGAAGAGGGCGCCCGTGTAATGGCGCAGGCGGAAATCACCGTGCGCGTTGACCTTGGCCGCGGTGCCGCCAAAGCAAGTGTTTACACCTGCGATTTTTCTTACGATTACGTCAAAATCAACGCCGATTACCGCAGTTAGGCCAACAGCAGATTCAACGAAATCCAACGAAGCACACAAAGCCCGCGTAAAACCGGGCTTTTTCTTTGTCTGAAGTTTGTCGAAGTTCGACGCAATTTATTGACATCCAACTATATAGCGGGTACAAAAGCGGGTATGTAACGGCCGTACCCTCATCCTAAAAGCGGGTACAGAGAAAAAGCGGGTACGCCTACCGCCTGGTGCGGCCTCCAGAAAGGGAACCCAAACATGCTGACTGATACCAAGATTCGGAACACCAAGGCCGGTGATAAGGCTGTGAAACTGACTGACGGCTTGGGGCTGTATCTGGAGGTTCGCCCGAACGGCTCGAAGAAGTGGCGATACCGCTACCGACTGGATGGCAAGGAAAATCTGTTTGCGATGGGGGACTATGCCCAGCCCGGCCCCGGCGAAACCGAAGAGCAGGCAAGGGAGCGCCGGGCAGGGCGCCGCTTTACCCTGATGGAAGCGCGCGCCGAGCGTGAGCGCTGCCGGGGTTTGGTGAAGCAGGAAATCCATCCTTCCCGCCATCAACGCACTGAGAGGCTGCGCAGGTCCGCCGAGGCCGCCAACACCTTCCAGGCCATTGCTGAGGCGTGGATCAAGGAGAATTCCGGCTGGTCGGAGAACTACCGGCGCCAGATCGAGCAGCGCCTTGGGGGCGATGCCTTTCCACACATCGGCGATCTTCCCATCAGGGAGATAACGCCGGCCCACGTCAAGGACGTGTTGAAGCGGGTCGAAAAGCGGGGCTCGCCTGCCAGTGCCAAGCTGCTGAAAACCTGGGTAGGCGGCGTATTCCGGTATGCGGCCGGGGAATTGCTGGTGGAGACTGATCCTACCTGGCCGTTACGCAATGCGATCCGGGCGCCGAAGACGCAGCACATTGCCCACCTGACGAGTAAAGAGATTCCCGACTTCCTTCAGGCGCTGGACGCCGTGAAGGCCGAGCACGTCACGAAGATTGCCGCGCAACTGCTTTGGCTGACTGTCGTGCGCACCGTCGAGTTGCGTTGTGCCGAATGGTCAGAGTTCGACCTGGATACGGGCGTTTGGACGGTCCCGGCTGACCGGATGAAAATGCGCGAGAAACATCTTGTCCCATTGTCGGCGCAGGCGGTGCTACTGCTTCGGGCACTGCATCCTCTGACTGGGCGCGGACGGTTTGTATTCCCTGGCAGAAATGATCGTGACCAGTGCCTGACCCATGAAGCAATCCGCGACGTGTTCAACCGTTCCGGATATGCCGGGAAATTCACGCCGCACGGAGTCAGATCGACATTCAGCACCTACTTCAACGAGACGGGCGCCGATTCCGACTTGATCGAAATGGCATTGGCTCATAAGGAGCGCAATTCCGTTCGCGCCGCGTACAACCATGCCGTGAAGCTTCAGCAGCGCCTCGCTTTGATGCAGGAGTGGGCAGACCTGTCTGACGCCTGGTGTAAGGGGGCGGATGTGATCCCGATTCATGGGAAGGTTGCATGACAGGAAAAGCCGCTAACCGTTCGGAAATTGCCAGAATGGGCGGGCTGGCCTCAGCTGCGAATCTTGATGACAAGGAGAGGCAAAAACGCGCCAGAAAGGCAGCGAATGTTTCGGCAAAAAAGCGACGAGCGGCAACCAAAGAACGTGACAAGCAGATTTTTACGGCCTTTCGTTACCTTAGCGCAACCCCCTTGAGAAAGCCGGAGGCTGTAGAAGCAATACGCTTTCTGACAGAGTGCGGGCACGGTGTCAATTTGCCGGCTGACAGCATGGGGCCATATCTGTTCCTTGCGCGGGCAACAGGTCTCACCAAGCAGCGTATTTGGGCGATTGTTAGAAAATTTTCGCAGCAAACAAGTTAGCTCGGTTGACGTGCAAAATAAGGTAAATCGTTAAAAATAGACCTCCCAAATCTGTCTGTTTTTCGACTTCGGAAAAACCCG
This sequence comes from uncultured Dechloromonas sp., assembly GCA_964561415.1. Taxonomy (GTDB): domain Bacteria; phylum Pseudomonadota; class Gammaproteobacteria; order Burkholderiales; family Rhodocyclaceae; genus Azonexus. Next base: position 13,791 of record CAZLPR010000008.1, read on the forward strand.
TGAATTGACAAGCCGTGTCCCGTTGAAGATGCCTCCCATCGAAATTCAATGACATGTGAGGCAATTTATGGACAACTGCACCGACTGCGCGCTTCTTGATCTGGTCGATATTGTTGGCCGGCCGGAAACCACCCCCGAGCAGGCCGAACACAACCGCCAGCGCCAACGTGGCGTAAGGCGCAGTCGCCCGGCCAAGAAAGGGCTTCTGGGTATCTGCCGTTCCTCATTTCTGGACGGCGTGAAGAAGGGGATTTACCCGGCCCCAGTCCGACTTGGGCGCCGTACCCTCTGGCGCTCGGAAGACATCCGCAAGCTGATCCAGCGCGCAGCCTGAGGGGCAACCATGATCCCCTCAATATCCAGCCGCCTCTGCGCGGCAATCATCTGCGCCGCCATCTGGGGCTTGATCCCCGTCGGCCTGGCTTGCTGGCTCACCCGTCGCGGAGGGCCGCGCCGTGGCTGAGAAACCGAAAGCCGAATGGCTCTTTGAGCAGGGCTGGTGGGCGCATTGCATCGCCCGACATTCCGGCATGGTCAAGCAGGCGTGCATCCGTTTGTTCTGCAAAGCCTATCCGGCCACCAGGACGGCGGGGCGGCCGGCTTCCGGCCGGCGGAATCACTCAGGTGCATTCGCTGGCTACGAGCAACACAAGGCAGATCTGACGGCACAGACAACAACACCCACCGAATACGTATCAGCCTGCCGCAAGGCCGCGAAGAAGGCGAGGGTTTGAGCATGAGCATTGCCACCATTTCAGCCGTCTGGGAGTCGTTCCAAGGCAGCACAGAGGAAAGGCTTGTGTTGCTCGCCATTGCTGACGGTTCCGGCTCTGACGGCCTATTCACCCTCAATCCAAGCCATATTGCCAAGAAGTGCCGCATGACGCCCGCACAGGCCGGCGAGATTCTTGGGCGTCTTGTGGCTGCCGCATGGATCAAGGACGAGGGCGCCAAGCATGAGGGCGGCGCTGTGTTCCGCATTACGCCGATCATCAAGAACGCCACCCTGAAGAAAGGGCCGCGCCCATGAGCATCGCCGTCATGACAAAGGTGTGGGCTTCATACCCTGGCGCGGGCTCCGAATTGCTAGCCATGCTCGCTTTGGCGGATTGGGCAGATGACAACGGGCGGTGCTGGCCCTCTATGGCGGCTATTGCCGGAAAGACTCGTCTATCCAGATCACAGGCACAGCGGATCGTGCATGGCCTTATTGATGCAGGGTATGTCTCCGTCACCGGCAACGAGACAGGCGGAAAACCCGGTTCAACCAGGCAATATCAAATCAACCTGAAAGCCCTGACGGGTAGCGCCGATGCAACCCCTACGGGCCGCACCCATGCGACGGGTAGCGTAGATGCGACGGGTAGCACCCATGCACAGGAGGGGCCGCACCCATGCGCAGAGACGGGCCGCACCCATGCGACCCAAACCGTCAGGGAACCGTCATTAACCGTCAAGGGGCCGGAGCAAGCCCCGGCACCCCCGAAGGCAATCAAGGAAAAGTCAGGGACAACCCTGAAAGCGTTCCTTGAGTCCTGCAAGGAATCCGGGGAGAAACCATTTGCTGAAGACGATACGATTTTCGACTATGCCGAGAAGGTTGGCATCGATAACGAAATGATGGCGGTTGCCTGGGCTGAATTCAAAGCCCGTCTCTTGCCGACAACGAAGCGCCAAAAGGACTGGCGTGCGCACTTCCGCAATGCCGTCCGCCGTAACTGGTACAGCCTGTGGTTCCTGAAGGAGGGCGAGGCGGCGCGCTGGACTACTGCCGGCGAGCAGGCAAGGAGGGCCGCAGCATGAGCACGCCAGACCTTCGCCTTCCTCCGCATAGCATCGAGGCCGAACAATCCGTCATTGGCGGCCTGTTGCTCGATAACGTCGCCTGGGAACGTATCGCCGGCCAAGTGACTGAGGCTGATTTTTACCGCGATGATCACCGGCGCATTTTCCGGCACATCACGCGCATGCTCGACCGTGGGCAGCCGGCCGATGTAGTGACTATCGCTGAATCCCTGGAGGACTCCAACGAGGCCGAGCTTACCGGCGGCCTTGCCTACCTTGGGGAGCTGGCGAACAACACGCCGTCGGCGGCGAACATCCGGCGCTATGCCGAAATCGTGCGGGAGCGCCGCACCCGCCGCGATGTGCTTGCAATCGGCCATCGCATCGCCGATCTGGCGGCTTCTGCCGTCGGAGATGCCGGCGCCCTTGTCGAGCAGGTCACCGGCCTGGTGATGGGCTTGGCCGATACCCGGCACGCCGGGCGGGAACCGCAAAGCATTGGCGAATTACTGCCGGGCGTGCTGGAGGCGCTTGAACAACGTACAGAGAAGCGGGGACAAATTGCCGGTCTGCCGACAGGGTTCCGCGATCTTGACCGGCTGACGTGTGGGCTGCACCCCGGAGACCTCGTTATCGTCGCTGGACGCCCGAGCATGGGGAAAACCACCCTGGCCGTGAATATCGCCGAGAACGTGGCTGTGGATGGCGGCGCTGCATTCGTGGTTTCTCTGGAAATGGCAGCTTCCCAACTTGCCGAACGCAGCATGGCCCGATTTGGGAGCATCAGCACCCAGGCATTGCGATCAGGCGACCTTGACGACGATGGGTACAGCCGAATTTCAGCATCTCTGGCGCGGCTGTACGAAAAGCGTCTCGTCATCGCTGACGACCCAACCCTGTCCCATGTGGCACGCATCCGCCTCGCAGCCCGGAAGATACGGCAGCGCATGGGCGGCCTTGATCTGATCGTCATCGACTACCTTCAATTGATGCGCGGCGAAGGCAACAACCGGAACGAGGAACTGGGCGGAATCACGCGCGCCCTGAAGTTGCTGGCGCGGGAAATGGCGTGCCCCATCGTTCTGTTGAGCCAGCTTTCCCGGAAGGTCGAAGAGCGCACCGACAGGCGCCCGATGATGAGCGACCTACGAGACTCAGGGAGCATCGAGCAGGATGCAGACGTGGTGCTCATGTGCTACCGAGACGACTACTACCACGACGACAGCCAATTCAAAGGATTCGCCGAAGTCCTGATCCGAAAACAACGCATGGGGCCGCTGGGTGACGTGCGCCTGGTCTTTCAGGGTGAATTCTCCCGGTTCTGCGATGCCGATCAGCGCGAGTTTGCAGAAGCAGCGGCACGGGCAGCCCAGAGCAAGCCGGCGCGCTCCGGCCGGAGGGGATTCGATGGCTGACATTTTCACATTTCGGCAAAAGCCGATAGCGGCCTTTCTTGCCGCCTTGAGAATCACCGCCAGACCACCAGAAAACGCACAGGAGGCAAAAAGTACGATGGACGCACCCACAAGCATTCCCGAGGATGAAAAAGCGCGCCAGAGCGACGAAAATTGCGGCTTGCTGTCAGACGTAGGTTTCGAGAGCGACGACGAGGCACCGGCCCTGCCGGTTTTCGACTCCGACCTGAAGCGCGATCAAGCCTGCCTTGTACAGACCATCGGCACCCGGATGCGAGAGGCGCGGGAACTGTGCGACATGTCCCAGAGCGTGGCCGCCAAGCGACTGGGCTACTCGAACCCCTCAATGCTCTCCATGGTGGAATGGGCGACGGATAGAAACTCCGTTCCGCTATGGCTGATCGTGCGCGCCGCCCGACTCTACGATGTCAGCATCGACTTCCTGTTCGGAGCAACAGACGATTTTGAAGTCGGTTTGCAGCGTGGCGTTCAGACCTGGCTGATTGGCGAATGGGAGAAATCACGCATCGAGGACATGAAGGCGCTCGAAAAATTACACCGGCGCGTTGCCGCCGTTTCCGCCCTGCTGCCAGTCATCGCTGATGAATCGGAGCGAACCGCCGAAGCCATCCGGCGCTTTGCCGAAATCAACCCCGGATTCGATGACATGCGCGGCGGTGCTCGCCTTGCCGCTGCCGCCGAAAGCCTCATCCGCCATGCCGCAAAGGCCAACAGCACAGCCCAACGTTTTCGCGTCGAAATCGGCGTTGACCGTAGCAATCAACCCAACACCTGAAGGAGTAACTGCATGACCATCGCCCACATCCCGGCCAACTGTGGCGTCTGCCACGGCATCGCCCAATCCTGCATGTCGGCCCTGAAAGAAGCTGCCAGCGCCGCGACAACCGAGCGCTTTGTCAGCCTTGCCACCCGGCAAATCGAGGAATCCGGCCAGCCCGCAACCCCGGAACGTGTCGCTGCACATTTGCACGCCACCCTTCAGGCATTGACCGCGACCACCGAACAACTGAAGGCCAGCAAATAACGGAAAACGCCACCAGAAACCCGGATAAGCCGGGCAGAAAATGGCACCAACCACACAGGAGAACCACATGTTCAGCCAGCTACCGACACCCAGCCCGGATGACCTTCGGGCATTCCAGCACAACCCCGAGGTGATCCGCGCCGCCGTTGCCGTCAAGGACGATCTGCTGCGCGCCATCCAACAAGCACACCCCTTCACGATTGCCGCCGTGGCCCGGCAGTTTTTCCCCGGTGAGGATGACTTTCAGGCCGTCACCAAGTTCGGTCTCGATCTTGCTGTCTCGCTTCGTGATCTGTCCGACCACGGCGCGGATTGCGCCAGCGTGCAGGCCGCCGAGAGAGACCGCCTGAGCGCCACCATGAGCGCGGCCATTCGCCGCCACCTGGATATTGCAGGCCGCATGCCTCAGCTTGTCGAACAATTGCGCCGGCACGAGACCGGCACGAGCCAGCGCCGGCAAAAGCTGGTTGCTGCTGGCGTATCCGGCGCCGACCTGGAGCGCCTGAGCAAAGACGAAACCCTGGCCGATCTGCTGGCCGAGCAAAAAGCGCTGCAAGTCGAAAATGAAGCTCTGGAGCGATTCCTTGCTACCAGCGACGAGCGCCGCCTTCCTGCCGGGTTCAAAATCCCCGAGGTCGTCAAGGTATCGGTTCCGCTGCCGAAGACCGAGCTTCCGGCCTTCCTCCGGGCGGCATAACGATCAATGGCCGGGTTAGGGGCGAATGCAACACCGTGCGCTTCGGAAATAACCCCAAACGGATTCGAGTCCCGTTGAGGATACCCGGCCACCATTTACAGGAGCAGCCATGCAACCGACACCCAACCCCCGACCCGGCCGCCCACCTGGAGTAACCGGCATTCGCGCAGCCTGTGCACGGCATGCTCAGGAAGCGATTGCGGCACTGAGCGCCGTGGCCAGCGATCACACCGCGCCGCCTTCTGACCGTGTGACGGCTGCCAAGACGTTGCTTGAGCACGCCACCGAGCGGAGCGCGGCATGAGCGAGCGCAGCGCCCCAGAGGCGACCGGGCAGAACCCGGCCAGCCAGCCGAAAACGAAGCAAGACCTCTCTTCGCTGTGGGATGGGCTATCTCCGCACCTGATCGCCAGCTTCTACGAGGTAGGCCGCAACGGGAAGCGGATTGACGAGAGCGCAACTGTTCGGGCGCCGCTGCTCGAATCCAGCCTGGAATTGACGCTTGGCTGGAAAAGTCCATTCGAAAATTCAGGCATGGAATCAGGTTTTCCGACCAGCGCCGCCATGCTCCAGTCTGGATTACTTGGGCCGCTGGTTGATGGCGCTGATTTCATCAGCCAGTTCGAGGGGCGTACCGGCGTCACGAAGCTGAACAGCACTCAGGTTTTCGATGCCATGCAGCCGGCAAAAATGCAGGTGACGGCCCTATTCCGGGCATGGCGTGAGCCAAAACGTGAAGTTGAGGCGCCTTTCAGCAAACTGATGGAGTGGGCGCTTCCGGTGAAACTGGCTGAAGACGGTTTGATGCTGTCGCGCCTGATAACCGCCATGAAGGAGAAAAAGCTGAATGCTGCCGGCCTCGCTGAGGTTGCCATGCCAAGCCGAGCCCCGACGATCATCGCCATGAAATACAAAAACCGGATTTACTCGCCACTGGTGATCGAAGCCATTTCAACCCCCTTGACTTCGCCCGTTGACGAGCAAGGGGATTATGTCGAAATGGCTATCTCCATGACGCTCTGCACTCTCGCCGCCATTGATCGCGGTGACTGGATAGGGATGCGGCAGTGGTGAGCCACCGAGAATAGGAGGATGTTTTGAGTTTGTACAATAATGTGGCTGAAAGCCTGTCAAGCAATGGATTGATGGGCTCTATCGGCTCAGGAATTAGTTCTGCTGTCGGCGGCGTAGCGGCCAAGGCCGCCAACGCTATGGGTGGCGGCAAGCTGGCGACTACGGTTTCCGGGATGGGCGCGAACATGGCGACGAATGCCGCAATGAACCTCGTCAATAAGCACATCCCAATCCAAGCGCAGCGGGCACTCAATGTTGGCGCTGGCGCCGTTGGCGACATCATGAATGGAAACTGGGAGGGTGCCGGCATGCGCCTTCTGGATTCCGGCATGCTGAACAACCTTTTCCCTGGCATGAGCGGCGTCGCATCGCAGACCATGTACTGGGGCGCCTCCACCCCGCTTTTTGGCGGCATCAGCCCGACCGAGGCGCGGCGTATCTATGACGACATGCGCGGGCACCGGCTTTCGAAGAAAAACCTGTGGCTGATCGAGGTTTCTAGCAAGCTAATGGGCAGCAGCGAACTGGAGCGTTTCAACATGTTCGCTACCGACGTTGAGTACGCGCCATTCACCATTTCCGGCGAAAAGCGCAAGGTCGGTGGCGCCGTAGTCGATTCCGTGCAGGGAGGCGAACCTGTTGAATTGCGCCTGACCACGATGGACGATCAGTCCGGCTCCCTGAAGAAGTGGTTTGCCGCCCACTACAGCAAGGCGGCGCGCAAGGATGGAACCGTCGGCGTGCCGGCGAGCTACGCCATCACGATCAAGGTTGTGCATGCCTTCATCACCAGGGGCAGCAATCGCGGCGGATACGAGGACATCGGGCTATACCGCCCGGCAAATCTGGAGTTCAGCCTTTCTCGCCGTGAGGACGGATTGCAGGACGTGCAGATGACGTTCTCGCAACTCGATACCTTCATGACGATACCTTCATGAATCCGTGATGCTGCTACCGAACCGCCTACGGGCACCATTGACCCCTGACGAAGCCCTTGGCGAGCAATACAGCGACCGGCCGGGATTCCTTCGAGAAATCGCACTGGAAACCGGCAATCGTGCCTTGGTGGGCATTGCGCAGGCCATCAGCAAGGAAAAGCGACGGCAATTCAAAGAAGCCCGGCAACGCCATGTGGCGCTGGCCGGCAGACGATAGGAGAACGAAATGAGCGGGATTTACAACACCACGGGAGACCGGGGATTGGACAGCGTTTTTACCCTGGCCGAAATGTACCGAGATGGTGAGCTGGTGCTGACAGAGAAGGCCAACCCCGTTATTCGTGAATTCGCCGAGAGCCTTTTTAAGTTCGCTATCGAGCGCTTGCCTGAGTATCAACATGCCCGCCAAGAAACCGACCAGTAAAGCCGCAGGAAAGGCCAAAGCAGCGCCGAAGCGTGGGCGTCCTACAGCCTACCTTCCTGTGTATGCCGAGCAGGCCCGGCGGCTTGCTATGCTTGGCTTGACAGATGTCGAAATGGCGGAATTCTTCAGCGTCTCGGAACGCACCTTGAACACCTGGAAGAAGACGCACCCTGATTTTCTTCAGTCCCTAAAGGCCGGCAAGATCGAGGCAGATACGCACGTCGCCAGCGGCCTGTATCAATCAGCCATTGGCGGGCATGTCGTCACCGATACACGCGAGCAGGAGGCACCGGACGGCTGCATCACGCGCACCACGGAGACCAAGCAAGTCCCGCCGAACGTCACCGCGCAGGTTTTCTGGCTGAAGAACCGCCAGCCGGCCAAGTGGCGAGACAAGCAGGAAGTTCAGCAGGACGTTTCCATGACCGGCGTTGCCAGTATTGAGGAACTTGACGCATTTTTTGCCGAGACCATGCGAAAAACTGAAGAGGAAAAGCTGAGGGTGCGTGCAGAACGCGGCCTTGGGGGCGAGACATGAGCACGAAGGCGAAGACCCCGGCCAAGCCCCGGCGCGGCCGCCCGACCAAGTACCGGCCGGAATATGCGGAGCAGGCTCGCAAGCTCTGCCTGCTGGGTCTGAC
>CAZLPR010000009.1:0-20181 GCA_964561415.1 uncultured Dechloromonas sp.
GCCCAGAGCCATTTGTCGAGGCGCACGATGCTGCTTACTGCGGCAGCAGGCTTTCGCCGGCGTAGAGCTGTTCGACTGTTTCACGCTGGCGAATGACAAAAGTCTGGGCGCCATCGACCATCACTTCGACCGCCCGCGGCCGGGTGTTGTAGTTGGAACTCATCGCCATGCCGTAAGCGCCGGCAGACATCACGGCGAGCAGATCGCCCGCTTCAAGGCAAAGAGACCGTGCCTGGCCGAGAAAGTCACCGGTTTCGCAGACCGGGCCAACGACATCGTAGGACCGGCAGTCGCCGTTACGCGGCTCCACCGGCAGAATGTCGTGCCAGGCTGCATAGAGCGCTGGCCGCATCAGGTCATTCATGGCGGCGTCGATGATGGCAAAACTTTTGCCTGCACCGGGCTTCAGATATTCGACGCGGGTCAGCAGCAAGCCGGCATTGCCGACCAGGCGGCGACCCGGCTCGAGAACCACCTGCAGACCACGGCCGGCCAGTTTGTCGAGTAGCGGCGTCAGGTAAGAGGCAACCGTTGGCTGCACCTGATCGTCCTTGTATTTGATGCCAAGTCCGCCACCGAGATCGAGGTGGTGGATGTCAATGCCTTCTGCGGTCAACTGGTCAAGCAGGGCCAAAATTCGCTCAAGCGCCTCGACAAAAGGCGCCGGGTCGAGCAATTGCGAGCCGATGTGACAGTCGATGCCGGCCACTTCGATATGCGGCAAAGCGGCGGCGCGACGATAGAGGGCCAGGGCATCCTCGTAGGCAACGCCGAATTTCGCTTCCTTCAGGCCGGTCGAAATATAGGGGTGGGTTTTGGGGTCAACATTGGGGTTGACGCGCAGGCTGACCGGCGCTTTTTTGCCTGCCTGAGCCGCCACTTCGTTCAAGCGTTCCAGTTCAGCGGCCGATTCGACGTTGAAGCAGAAAATGCCGACATCGAGTGCCAGCTTCATTTCGCCGGCAGTTTTGCCAACACCGGAAAAAACCACTTTTTTCGGATCAGCGCCGGCAGCGAGCACACGCTGTAATTCGCCCCCGGAAACGATGTCAAACCCCGCACCCATGCGCGCGAAAACATTGAGAACGGCCAAATTGGCGTTGGCCTTGACGGCGAAACAGACGAGTGCGCCGCTCCCGGCCGGATGGCTCGCCAGAACGTCCTGAAACTCGCGCAGCGAGCCTGCCAAAGCAGCGCGGGAATAAACGTAGGCGGGCGTGCCGAATTGTTCGGCAAGGCTGGGCAGGGCAACGGATTCGGCGTGCAGAACGCCATCTTTTAGGGTAAATGGGCTCATTGGGCGTTTGTTTTTGTGTCCGTGCTACCATCGGCAGCATCTGTTTTGGCGGCTGGTTGGGTTGCTTTCGGCGTGCCGAACAAGGGTTCTGGCGCCGGACCGGGTGGTAGTTCGAGGGGGCCTTTCATGCCACAGGCGGCAAGGCCAATTGTCAGTAAAACGGCAGCAATTCGGGTCATTGGCGACGGCGCTGTCAGTAAAGAGCGGGATGGTAGCATACGATGGATGACAAGGAATTCAACCGTTTGGCTGATGCAACATTGGCCAATATCGAGCAGGCGCTGGAGGCTAGCGAGGCCGATATTGACTTCGAACTGGCGGCTGGCGGTGTGCTCGAAATCGAGTTTGCCGACGCCAGTAAAATCATCGTCAATCGTCACGGCGTGGCCCGTGAAATATGGGTGGCAGCGAAGGCCGGGGGTTTCCATTTTCGCTGGGAGAATGAAGCCTGGCGAGATAGCCGCGATGGCGCCGAATTGATGCAAAAACTGTCCATGCTCGCCAGCCAGCAGGCCGGCGAGACTATTGTGCTGGCCTGATCAATCGGATGGAAATAGCGTTGGAATCGGCGTTGGTTCTGGAGAGCCGCCCTCAGCTTCCACGTTGAGCATCTTGTCTGCGTTCTCGGCGTAAATATAGCCACGCTCGCGCCCTTCACCGATGGCGATTAAGCCATCCGGCATTTCCGGTACCTGAATCGGCACATTTTTCAATGCCTGATTCATGTAGCCGATCCAGATCGGCAAGGCCGCCGAACCGCCGGTTTCCCGGTTGCCCAATTTTTTCGGCTGATCAAAGCCAACCCAGGCGCAGCCGGCAACGGTTATTTGGTAACCGCAAAACCAGGCGTCGACATATTCGTTGGTCGTGCCGGTTTTGCCGGCGAGATCGTGACGCTTCAAGATCACCGAGGCTTTGCCTGCGGTGCCATAGATCGTGACATCGCGCAGCATCGCATCCATCATGAAAGCGTTGCGCGGGTCGATCGCCCGGATAGCGTCATCGCCGGCCTGAACTTCGGCTGAATGGGCCAGAACCTGATTTTTCTCATTGAGAATTTGACGCACGATATAAGGATCAACCTTGAAGCCGCCATTAGCAAAAATGGCGTATCCCCTGACCATTTGCCAAGGCGTCACCGAACCAGCACCGAGCGCCATCGTCAAAAAAGGTGGGTGTTTGGCCGGGTCGAAGCCGAAGCGCCCGGCATAATCCTGGGCGTAATGGGTGCCGATCGATTGAAGCAGGCGAATCGATACCATGTTTTTCGATTTTGCCAACGCCGTACGCATGGTCATCGGCCCCTCGTATTTGCCGTCATAGTTGCGCGGCTCCCACGCCTGCGAGCCGGTCTCCGCGGCGGAAATGACAATGGGTTCGTCAGCAATGATACTGTTTGGGCTGTAGCCTTTTTCCAGCGAGGCGGAATAAATAAATGGTTTGAAGCTGGATCCAGGTTGTCGCCAGGCTTGGGTGACATGGTTGAATTTGTTGCGGTTGAAGTCGAAGCCGCCAACCAGGGCGCGAATGGCGCCATCTTTTGGGTCAATGGCGACAAAAGCTGACTCGACTTCAGGTAACTGGGATATCTGCCAGTTACCCTTGGCATCCTTCTGAATGCGAACGATGGCGCCGCGCTTCAGGCTCTTGTTGGGTGGCGCCTTGTCATCCAGCATCTTGGCAGCAAATTTTATGCCGTCACCGCTCAGCGTGATGAATTCGCCCCCCTTGCGGTAAACCTTGAGCTGCTTTTCATCCGCCGCCAACACCAGGGCGGGAATCAGGTCGTCGGCATCGTGGATATCCTGCAGCGCTTCGTCGATCATCTCGTCCTGATCGGAATTGATCCCTTTCATGTCGAGAAAAGATTCGGCACCCCGATAGCCGTGACGGCGGTCGTAATCCATGACCCCTTTGCGCAAGCTGGTGTAAGCAGCCTGTTGCTCATCCTTGAGCAAGGTCGTATAAATCTGCATGCCGCGCGAATAAACGTCTTCCGGGAAGCGTTCAGCAGCGATCTGGCGGGCCATTTCAGCCGCAAATTCAGCGTGCACCGCGTACTCGGTGAGTTCGCGTTTGATCACCAAGGGTTCTTTAAGCGCCGCCTCGCGCTGGGCATCGGTAATGTGACCAAGTTCGTGCATTCGTCGCAGAACATATTGCTGACGAAGCCGGGCGCGCTTGGGATTGGCGATCGGGTTGTACGCTGAGGGGGCTTTGGGCAGGCCAGCCAGCATGGCCGCCTCGGCGGTGGAAATATTTTTTAGCGGTTTACCGAAATAAATTTGTGAGGCGGCGGCAAAGCCGTAGGCGCGCTGACCAAGATAGATCTGGTTAATGTAAAGCTCCAAAATCTGGTCTTTGGAGAGGTTATTTTCAATCTTGAAGGAAAGTAGTGCTTCGTAAAGTTTTCGGGTGTAGGTCTTCTCTCCGGTCAGAAAAAAATTGCGCGCCACCTGTTGCGTAATCGTTGAAGCCCCCTGTTTCTTGCTGCCCCCCAGCAGATTCATTCCGGCGGCACGCAAAATACCGAGGTAGTCAATGCCGCCATGTTGGTAAAAACGGTCATCCTCGGCCGAGAGGATCGCCTGTTTCATAATGTTGGGCACATCGCCAATCGCAATCACAGCGCGTCGTTCTTCGCCAAACTCACCAATCAGGTGTTTGTCCGCGGTGTATATTCGTAATGGAATTTTAGGGCGATAATCGGTCAGCAGTTCAAGCGACGGCAGGTTGGGGTAAGCTAGGACCAGTATGATGATTGCAACCGCAACGCCTATCGCAACAAAGCCCAGCAGGGCGATGAACGGGTAAAGAAAAATGCGGAACGCCAAAGGGAGTGAAGGCACAATATTTAGGGTCTGGTGTCGTTGCGCCGATTATACGCTGTGGCCAGATGCTGCCGTAAAAGTGCTTTACATGGCTAGGGCTTATTGCTAGGATTTCAAGTGAATTATTGGTTTTCTCGCTAACTACGTATTTTATAAAGACTTTTCGGGGGTCTGGTGGGCTTTGATATTTCCAGTTTATTGAATACCAAGGCGCGTCCCTTGATCGGGCTGGACATCAGTTCGTCCGCCGTCAAGCTGGTTGAACTGACCGCCAATGGTAAAGATGGCTACCGCGTTGAGCGCTACACCATAGAGGTGTTGCCAAAAGATGCGGTGTCCGATGGCAATATTGCCAATCTTGAAGGCGTTGTTGACTGCGTCAGGCGCGCCTGGAAACGCCTGGGAACTTCGACGCGAAACGTCGCCATGGCCTTGCCGGGTTCGGCTGTTATTACCAAAAAAATTATTGTGCCGGCAGGGCTGCGTGACGAAGAGCTCGAAGCGCAAGTCGAGTCAGAAGCGAATCAGTACATTCCTTTTGCGATTGATGAAGTCAATCTCGATTATCAGGTGATTGGCCCGTCCCCCTCCGTGCCGGACGAGTTGGAAGTCCTGATTGCCGCCTCGAAAAAAGAGCGGGTAGAAGACCGGCTTGCGGTGGCCGATGCGGCTGGCTTAAAAGCCGTGATCATCGATGTCGAATCCCTAGCTGCGTTGTCGGCTTTTGAGTTGATTGAGCGCCAACTGCCCGACGGCGGGAAAAATCAGGTGCTGGCCCTGGTTGATGCCGGGGCAAATATCATGAATTTGACCGTTTTGCGTAATGGGCAGCAAATCTATGCGCGCGAACAGGTTTTTGGTGGTGGGCAACTGACGCAGGACATCACCCGGCATTACGGCATGACCTATGAAGAAGCGGAGGCATCAAAGCGCGCCGGCAATTTGCCTGAAGGCTATGAAGCCGAACTGCTTAACCCGTTTATGGAAAACATGGCCCTTGAGGTATCGCGTGCCCTGCAGTTTTTCTTTACCTCAACTCAATACAACAAGGTCGACCACATTGTGCTGGCAGGTGGCTGCGCCGTCATCCCCGGGATTGATGAGGTCGTGGCGACTCGAACCCAAGTCAATACATTGATCGCCAACCCGTTTGCCAATATGGTTGTCTCCGACCGTGTCCGGGCCAAGAGTTTGCTGGCCGACTCCTCGTCGTTGATGGTGGCCTGTGGCTTGGCCTTGCGGAGGTTTGATCCGTTATGATTCGCATCAACCTCCTGCCGCATCGCGAAGAGGCCAAAAAAGCCAGGCGTGAGCAGTTTTATGTGCTCACTGGTTTGGTTTCAGTCCTTGGCGCCCTCATTGTCTTCGCAGTCTTCACGCTGATTGATGGTCAACTGACCGCGCAAACCAGTAACAATGATTTTCTCAAGCAGGAAATTTCGCTGCTCGATAAAGAACTGGATCAAATCAAGCGCCTCAAGGAACAAACACAGGCGTTACTCGCCCGTAAACAGGTCATTGAAAATCTGCAGCGCGATCGTGGGGAAACCGTTTATTTGCTCAGCGAAATGGTCAAGCAGGTGCCGGAGGGTGTTTATATAAAATCCCTGAAACAGGATGGTTTGAAAGTCAGCCTTGCTGGTTATGCCCAATCCAACGCGCGAGTTTCAGCCTTGATGCGCAATATTGAAGGCTCTGAGTGGTTGGAACGTCCGCAACTGGTTGAGGTCAAGGCGGGTATCCTCAACGGGCGCCGGATCAACGAGTTCAGCATGAGCTTCATGCTGACCCGGGCCAATCTCGACGAAGTCAAAAGTGGGAAGGCGGTCAAATGAAAGCCAAATCCATTTCCCTGCCTGAGATTGATTTCCAGCAAATTCTCGACGATTTTCGTCTTATGAACCCGAACGACCCGGGTTCGTGGCATCAAATTCCCAAGATTACAGTCTTGTTCGGTTTATTCCTTGCAATTCTCGTTGCTGGCTGGTGGTTCGTCTGGAGTGATCAACTGGCTGAGCTGGAAACCAAGCAGCGCGAAGAGGAAACACTTAGGCAGCAATATGTTGATAAGAAGCGCCAGGCGGTTAATCTGGAACTCTATACTCAACAATTGGCCGATATTGATCGCTCGTTTGGCGCTTTATTAAAGCAGTTGCCCAACAAGTCTGAAATTGAGGCGCTACTGATTGAAGTGAACCAGGCCGGTCTGGGGCGTGGCTTGCAGTTTGAGCTTTTCCGACCGGCTCAGGAACAGATCAAGGATTTTTATGCCGAGTTGCCAATTGCGGTCAAAATCAATGGCAGCTATCACGATTTCGGGGCATTCGCCGCCGATATCGCCAGGTTGCCCCGTATTGTTACGCTCAACAACATCTCAATTACACCGCTCAAAGATGGTGGCTTATTGACGATGGATGCGACCACCAAGACCTTCCGCTATCTCGATGAAGAAGAAATCGCCAAGCAGAAGAAATTGGCAAAAGGAGCGAAAAAGTGAAGCGAATAGTGCTGATCGCCCTTTGTGGTGTCTTGGTGGCGTGCTCCAGCGAGGGGCGTGACGATTTGAAGCAGTGGATGGCGGACAATACAAAGGATTTGCGCGGTGGTGTGCCCAAGCTACCAGAAGTCTTGCCATATCAGCCCGTACCTTATGACGTTGAAGGTTTGCTTGACCCTTTCAAGCCCGGCAAGATTGAGCCGGCATCAAAAAATAGACAGGGCGCAGGCAAAGGCGGGGTTTATCAGCCGGACTTCGACGCCCGCGAAATGCGTAACAATTTGCTCGAGAAATATCCGATTGAGTCATTAAAAATGATTGGCTCGCTCAATATCAATCGGCAGCCAATGGCGGTAATACAGGTAGAAGACAAGGTCAAACAGGTCAAGGTTGGCGATTACATCGGCCTTGATTTCGGCATGGTGACGCGGATTTCCGAACAAGAAATCGAACTGCGTGAATTGATTCAAGACTCCGCAGGTGATTGGAGCGAGCGGGATAGCACGCTTTATCTGCAGAGCAAGGAGGGAAGCAAGCAATGAAATTTATCAACTACTCGCTGGTCGTCGCTTCGGCTTGCCTTGCATTAATTTCGCCACTGCGGGCCGAGACGCTCCCGGCCAACGCCATCGAGGCAATCAACGTTGTCCGGCAAGGCAATGATGTCGCGGTCAAGATTGACCTGAAGGAGGCGCTCAGCTCGCCGCCGGCTGGTTTTAGTATTGCCAGCCCGGCAAAAATCGCCCTCGATTTCTCGTCGACCGCAAATGCTCTGGGAAAAAACAGTCAGCTGGTCAATGAGGGCGATCTGCGCAGCATGAACATCGTCCAGGTGGGTGAGCGGACTCGACTCGTCCTTAATCTGGGGCGAAACATGAACTACACAACACGCCTCGATGGTAAATCCCTCTACGTGACGCTCTCGCCCATTGCGCGCATAAGCGATTCGGTGGCTGAACGTGGCACCCGCTTTGTCGAGGAAAGCGCCGTAGGCAGCAAGCATGCGCTGCGTGACGTGATGTTCCGCCGCGGCAAAGACGGTGAAGGACGGATTGTCGTCGATCTCAGCGATACAGGAACCGGCATCGATATCCGGCAACAAGGAAGCAATCTGATCGTTGATTTCATCAAGACGTCGGTGCCGGAACACCTGCGGCGAAAACTCGATGTGGTTGATTTTGCCACCCCCGTTTCAAGCGTTGAAACCCGTGCTTTGGGTGAGAACGTTCGCATGATCATTTCGCCTAAAGGGCAGTGGGAGCACAACGCCTATCAAAGCGATAACCAGTTTGTCGTTGAAGTAAAACGCATTGTCGAAGATCCCAACAAACTTGTGCAGGGCAACAAGGTGGGCTATCAGGGGCCGCGTGTCAGTATCAATTATCAGAATGGCGACGTGCGTGCCCTGCTTCGCCTGATGGCTGAGGAACTGGGTCTGAATGCAGTAATCAGCGATACCGTGACCGGCATGACGACGCTGGTCCTGAAAGATGTGCCGGCAGATCAGGTGATTGACATCATCTTCCAGCAGAAGGGGCTGGACATGCGTAAAAAAGGCAACATCATCATGATTGCCCCGCGTGATGAAATTGCCACCCGCGAGAAACTTGAATATGAATCCAAGCAGCAGAACAGCGAACTGGAGCCGCTGAAGCTTGAGCAGTTTGTGATGAATTATCAGAAGGCAAGCGATGTCGCCAGATTGTTGTCAGGCCAGTCGGCTGGCGGCAATGCAACGGCGCAGCGCTTGTTGAGCAAGCGGGGTAGCGCGATTGCCGATCCGCAGTCGAATATCGTTTTCGTCAATGACATCCCATCGAAGCTTGAAGAGATACGATCCTTCATCAAGGCGATTGATATTGGGGCACGCCAGGTTTTGATCGAGGCGCGCGTGGTTGAGGCGAACGATACGTTTAACCGAGAGTTGGGCGTTAAGATGAATTTTCTCACCCGGCGCGCTCAGCAGATTGGTGGCACCGGCGCCTACATAGGTGGAGGGGCTTATGCGCCACCTACTTCGACCTCGAGTTCGACGATCACTGGTGGTGTCGTCACAACTAATGAAACATTTACACCGGGTGTGCAAACAACGGCAAATGCTGTCGGCGTTAATTTGCCATCTTTTACCTCGACTGGTGGCACTCTGGCTTTGTCATTGTTTAATTCCTCACTGACAAGAATTCTGAATCTTGAGCTTTCGGCATTGGAATCGGACGGTGTAGGCAAAATTATTTCCAGTCCGCGTGTCATTACCGCCAACAATGTCAAAGCGAAGATTGAGGACGGTACCGAGATTCCCTACGTAACCACACAGACTAGCGGAGGTGCGGTAACGCAGACGGTTGCTTTTAAATCAGCCAAACTGTCACTCGAAGTAACTCCGCAAATCACCCCGGAGGGTACGGTCAGGATGGTGCTGGTGGTGAAAAAGGAGGAGCCGGACTATACGCGAGCAATCCTGGGTAATCCCCCGATCAAGAGTTCGATCGTCGAGACCAACGTGGTTGTCGAAAATGGCGGAACCGTGGTAATTGGAGGTGTTTTTGTCACGGATAGTCAAAATTCCGTCGAAAAAGTGCCTGTGCTCGGTGATATTCCCTTCTTCGGCTGGATGTTCAAGTACAAGAATGAGCTTGGCAAACGCCGCGAATTGCTGGTTTTCATCACCCCGCGTATCGTTTCCGACAAGCTACGCTTTGATTGACTTTCAAGCATTCAGATAGTTCAGGGGCCGGCACTGTCGGCCTCTTTTTTTGCGCCTAGAGCAGAGTCAGATAGAATCCGGCCGTGGAAAATCGTCGAAACATATATCTCGTTGGCCTGATGGGGGCTGGTAAAACAACTGTTGGTCGCCAACTGGCCCGGCGTTTGGGGCGTCACTTTTACGATTCCGACCATGAAATTGTTGAACGGACCGGCGTTCTCATCCCAACGATTTTCGAAATTGAGGGTGAAGAAGGCTTTCGCCGTCGTGAGACACAAACGATTGCCGAGTTATCTGAGAGCAACAACATCGTGCTTGCAACCGGTGGCGGAGCAGTGCTCAATCCGGAAAATCGCAAAGTCCTGCACGAAACAGGGTGGTGTGTTTATCTCAACGTACCGCCAGCTCTTTTATACGAGCGCACCAAGCATGATCGGAATCGTCCTTTGCTGCAGGTGGCGGATCCTCTGGCCAAGCTGGAGGAACTTTACGCGGCGCGTGATCCTCTCTATCGTGAAGCGGCGCACTTTGTGGTCGAAGGCACCCAGTTGGTAGCGTCGAGTATTGTTCAGCACTTATTGCGGGAATTCAGCCGGTTATGCAAAACCAGATTCAAACCTTGAACGTTCGGCTCGGCGAGCGTAGTTATCCGATTCACATCGGCTGCGGCATCCTCGGCCAGCCGGAACTTATTTTGCCGCACATCAGGCAAAAAAAAGTTGTCGTGGTGAGCAACACCACGGTGGCGCCGCTTTACCTTGAATTGCTGCGGTCAACGCTGGAAAAGGCCGGAATTTCAATGTTGCCGGTGATCCTTCCGGACGGTGAGCAATACAAAACCTGGCAGACATTGAATTTGATCTTCGATGCCCTACTTGCGGCACATTGCGAGCGCAGCACCACGCTCATCGCGCTCGGCGGTGGCGTGGTTGGCGACATGAGCGGCTTTGCCGCCGCTTGCTACCAACGGGGCATGCCTTTTATTCAGGTGCCGACGACCCTGTTGTCCTTGGTGGATTCGTCAGTCGGCGGCAAGACGGCGATTAATCACCCGTTGGGCAAAAACATGATTGGCGCCTTCTACCAGCCTCAGCTCGTTCTGGCCGATATCTCGACGCTCGATACGTTGCCGGATCGCGAGCTGAAGGCCGGTTTAGCGGAAGTCATCAAATATGGCCTGATCCGCGACCCTGATTTTTTTGTCTGGCTGGAGGCCAATATTGAAAAACTGCTGGCCCGCGATAAGGCAGCGCTGATTTATGCCGTACATCGCTCCTGCGCCAACAAGGCGGAAGTCGTTGCGGCGGATGAGCGGGAAAATGGCGAACGGGCGCTGCTCAATTTGGGTCATACTTTTGGTCACGCCATCGAGACTGGCCTTGGCTATGGCGAGTGGCTGCATGGCGAAGCCATTGCTGCCGGCACATTAATTGCTGCTGAACTATCGCGCCAATTGGGCTGGCTGGCGGCAGAGGCTGTTTTGCGTATTGAGCATCTTTTTGTCCGGGCAGGTTTGCCGGTTATTGGCGCACCGTTAGGTGCGGCGCGTTATCTTGAGTTGATGCGTCACGACAAGAAAGTGCAAGATGGCAAATTGCGCCTTGTCTTGCTCAAGGAAATTGGTCGGGCAGTGATGTCGGACCTTGCTGATGAAGCGCAGATAAGTGCGGCAATTGAAGCGAGATGCACGCAAACGGGGAATGTCTGAGTTTTCCTGGTCATGTTGGTGTGTCGCAGCATCTTGAATAGACAGTGTTTTGCCAGTATATTCGATGGTTGCCTCAAAATTTCGTAGAGGCCGAGGCAGAAAATATGCCCCTCGGCTTTTTTCACCGTTGGCCTGTTTGTGCCGGCCAAGCTATTTGAAGGAATGCGTGTGATGGAATCGGCTGTACCAGAGCGGCAGGGTTTGTATGACCCCGCAAACGAGCACGACGCTTGTGGCGTGGGCTTTGTGGCCCATTTTAAAGGTCAGAAATCGCATAGTATCGTCGAGCAGGGCTTGTTGATCCTGAAAAATCTGGATCACCGCGGTGCCGTTGGCGCCGACCCGCTGCAGGGCGACGGTGCAGGCATTCTTATCCAGATTCCCGACCAGTTCTACCGCGAAGAAATGGCCAAGCAAGGTATCGTTCTGCCGCCGGCGGGGGAATACGGCGTCGGCATGGTTTTCCTGCCGCAGGAGGCGGCTTCGCGTCACGCTTGTGTTGAAGAAATTGAACGCTCGGTCAAGGCTGAAGGGCAGGTATTGCTCGGCTGGCGTGATGTGCCAGTCAGCGCCGCGATGCCAATGTCGCCAACCGTCAAGGCGACCGAACCGGTGATTCGTCAAGTCTTCGTCGGCCGTGGTCCGGATGTCTTCGTCACCGATGCCCTGGAACGCAAGCTTTACATCATTCGTCGCCGTGCCGCAAACGCCATCAAGTCGCTCAACCTCAAGCATGGGCAGGAATTTTACGTTCCGTCCTTCTCGGCACGGACGATCAATTACAAAGGTTTGCTGCTGGCCGATCAGGTCGGTGTCTATTACCTTGATCTCCAGGACAAGCGCACCGTTTCGGCGCTGGCCATGGTGCACCAGCGCTTTTCGACCAATACCTTCCCGACTTGGGATCTGGCGCATCCATTCCGCTACATTGCCCACAACGGTGAAATCAATACGGTGCGCGGCAATATCAACTGGTTCAAGGCGCGCGAACAGGCCATTTCCTCGCCAATTCTTGGCGACGACCTGAAGAAAGTCTGGCCCCTGCATTACCCGGGACAATCCGATTCTGCCGCCTTCGATAACGCCCTCGAGTTGCTTGTCATGGGCGGCTATTCGATGGCGCAAGCAGTCATGTTGATGATCCCCGAGGCCTGGGAAAAGCACACGCAGATGGACGAAAATCGGCGCGCTTTCTACGAGTACCACGCGGCGATGATGGAACCTTGGGACGGCCCGGCGGCGGTCGCGTTCACCGACGGCCGTCAGATCGGAGCAACGCTCGACCGTAACGGTCTGCGTCCGGCCCGCTATCTGGTCACCGATGACGATCTCGTCGTCATGGCATCGGAATCTGGCGTGTTACCGATTCCTGAGAAAAAAATCGTCAAAAAATGGCGTCTGCAGCCGGGCAAAATGTTCCTGATCGACCTTGAGCAAGGTCGCATCATTGACGATCTGGAGCTGAAAGATTCCCTGTCCAAGGCCAAGCCCTACCGCGAGTGGGTCGAAAAAATCCGCATTCGCCTGGATGAGTTGCCGGCGCCGGCCGAAAAAGTCGAGGCAGCGACCGCCTCCATGCTGGACCGCCAGCAGGCCTTTGGCTACACGCAGGAAGACATCAAAGTCATTCTGGAGCCGATGGTTCAGAATGGCGAAGAGGCCACCGGATCAATGGGCACGGACTCGGCGTTGCCGGTTCTGTCGAACAAAAACAAGACGTTGTATGCCTATTTTCAGCAGCTGTTCGCCCAGGTGACCAACCCGCCGATTGACCCGATTCGCGAAGAACTGGTGATGTCGCTGGTGTCTTTCGTCGGCCCGAAACCGAATCTGCTCAACACAACGGACATTAATCCGCCGATTCGCCTGGAAGTTTCCCAGCCGGTGTTGACCTGCACCAATATGGAGAAATTGCGCCATATCGGCAAATACACGGCCGGGAAATTCAAATCCCTTGAGCTCGATATCTGCTACCCAGCAGCTTGGGGCAAGGCCGGTATCGAAGCCCGCCTGGCTTCGCTGGCGGCCGATGCCGAAGATGCCGTGCGTTCCGGCGCCAATGTGCTGATCGTATCCGACCGCAAGGTCGATGCCGATCACGTCGCCATTCCCGCATTGCTCGCCACCTCCGCAATCCATCAGCATCTGGTCAAACAGGGCTTGCGCACCAGCGCCGGCCTGGTCGTTGAAACCGGTTCGGCGCGTGAAACGCATCATTTTGCACTGCTCGGTGGCTACGGCGCGGAAGCCGTGCATCCGTATCTTGCCCTCGAAACCATTCAATCGCTGGCCAAGGGTGACGCGGCAACCGCTGAGAAATATGTCGCCAACTATGTCAAAGCCATTGGCAAAGGGCTGAACAAGGTGATGTCCAAGATGGGCATTTCCACCTACATGTCCTATACCGGCGCCCAGATTTTTGAAGCGATTGGTCTGCAAAAAGATTTCATCGAAAAATATTTTACCGGCACGCCGTCGAATGTCGAGGGCATTGGCGTTTTCGAGGTCGCCGAAGAGGCGCTGCGTTTGCACGAAGAGGCTTTCTCCGACAACCCGGTGCTCACCACCATGCTCGACACCGGCGGCGAATATGCCTTCCGCACGCGCGGCGAGGAGCACATGTGGACGCCTGACTCGATTGCCAAACTGCAGCATGCGACCCGCTCCGGCCAGGTTGACACCTATAAGGAATACGCCAAGCTGATCAACGATCAGACCAAGCGTCACCTCACCTTGCGCGGTTTGTTCGAATTCAAGCCGACGGCAAGTGCCGTACCGCTCGATGAAGTCGAATCGGCCAAGGAAATCGTCAAGCGTTTTGCCACGGGCGCCATTTCGCTCGGTGCCATTTCGACCGAGTCGCACACCACGCTGGCGATTGCGATGAACCGTATCGGCGGCAAGTCGAATACCGGTGAAGGCGGCGAGGATGCCAGCCGATACGCTCCGGTCAAGGGCGGCACGATGCTCTCCGACGTCGTCGGCAAGACGCGTATTGCGCGCGATCTGGAGTTGAAGGAAGGCGATTCGTTACGTTCTGCCATCAAGCAGGTCGCTTCCGGCCGCTTCGGCGTCACGACCGAATATCTGGTCAATGCCGATCAGATTCAGATCAAGATGGCGCAGGGCGCCAAGCCGGGTGAAGGCGGTCAACTGCCGGGCCACAAGGTTTCCGAATACATTGGCTTCCTGCGTCACTCCGTGCCGGGCGTCGGCCTGATTTCACCGCCGCCACATCATGATATTTACTCGATTGAAGATCTGGCACAGCTGATTCACGATCTGAAGAATGCCAATTCGCGGGCTTCGATCTCGGTCAAGCTGGTTTCCGAAGTCGGTGTCGGCACGGTAGCGGCCGGTGTTGCCAAGGCCAAGGCGGATCACGTCGTGATCGCCGGTTTCGATGGGGGCACCGGCGCTTCGCCGCAATCTTCGATCAAGCATGCCGGCACGCCGTGGGAACTCGGCCTGGCCGAAACCCAGCAAACCCTGGTCCTCAACCGCCTGCGCAGCCGCATCCGCGTTCAGGTCGACGGCCAGATGAAAACCGGTCGTGACGTGGTGATCGGCGCCTTGTTGGGTGCCGATGAATTCGGCTTCGCTACCGCGCCGTTGGTCGTTGAAGGTTGCATCATGATGCGCAAGTGTCACCTCAATACCTGCCCGGTCGGTGTCGCAACGCAAGACCCGGAGCTGCGCAAGCGCTTTACCGGCCAGCCCGAGCACGTCGTTAACTACTTCTTCTTCGTGGCTGAAGAAGTGCGCGAAATCATGGCCGAGTTGGGCATTCGCAAATTTGACGATCTGATCGGCCGTGTCGATCTGCTCGATACGCGTCCGGGCATTGAGCACTGGAAAGCCAAGGGGCTGGATTTCTCAAAGATTTTCTACCAGCCGAACGTCCCGGCACACGAGCCACGGCGCCAGATCGAAGATCAGGATCATGGCCTGGGCAAGGCGCTGGATCATAAACTGATTGCACAAGCCGCGCCGGCCCTGGAAAAGGGGCAGAAAGTTCAGATCGAGACGTCAATTATCAACGTCAACCGGACCTGCGGTGCCATGCTTTCAGGCGAAGTAGCCCGTCGTTACGGTCATGCCGGTCTGCCGGATGACACCATTCACGTCAAACTGACCGGCACGGCCGGCCAGAGTTTTGGTGCTTTCCTGGCCAAAGGCGTGACCCTGGAACTGACAGGCGAAGGTAATGACTATGTCGCGAAGGGTTTGTCCGGCGGCCGCATCATCATCAAACCGAGCCCGGATTTCCGCGGCAATACGCAGGAAAACATCATCGTCGGCAACACCGTGATGTATGGCGCCATTGCCGGTCAGGCTTTCCTGGCGGGCGTCGGCGGTGAGCGCTTCTGCGTGCGCAACTCCGGCGGGACGGCGATAGTCGAAGGCGTTGGCGACCACGGTTGCGAATATATGACCGGCGGTACAGTCGTTGTGCTCGGCATGACGGGTCGTAACTTTGCAGCCGGCATGTCCGGCGGCATCGCCTATGTGCTGGATGAAGATGGCAGCTTCAAGCAACGCTGCAATCTGGCTCAGGTAGCGCTGGAAAAAGTATTGCCGGCCAATCGTCATGCCGCCGGCGAGCCGCTGCACCGTGATATGGCTGATGAGGTTCAGCTTAAGGATCTCATTACCCAGCACGCCGAGTTCACCGGCAGCATCACCGCCAAAAATATCCTGGCCAATTGGGATGCTTGCCGTGAGAAATTTGTCAAAGTCTATCCGCACGAGTACAAGCGGGCGCTCACCGAGATGGCCGCTGCTGCAAAGAAGGAGGCTGCATAATGGGTAAGCCCACCGGTTTCATGGAATTTGAGCGTCTCTCCGAAGCTTACGAGCCGGTCGAGCAGCGTCTGAAAAATTACAAGGAATTCATTCACACCCTGTCGGACAATGACGCCAAAACACAAGGTGCGCGCTGCATGGATTGCGGCATTCCGTTCTGCAATAACGGCTGTCCGGTGAATAACATCATTCCCGACTGGAACGATCTGGTTTATCGCGGCAACTGGAAACAGGCGCTGGAAGTCTTGCATTCGACCAACAACTTCCCGGACTTCACCGGCCGTATCTGCCCGGCGCCCTGTGAAGCGGCCTGCACCCTGGGGATTAACGCAGCGCCGGTCGGCATCAAGTCGATCGAACATTTCATTATCGACAAAGGCTGGGAATCTGGCTGGGTTGTGCCGCAACCGCCAAAGACCAAGACCGGCAAGAAAATTGCCATCGTCGGCTCTGGCCCCGCCGGTCTGGCGGCGGCACAGCAGCTGGCGCGGGTCGGCCATGCGGTTACCGTATTCGAGAAAAGTGACCGCCTGGGCGGCTTGCTGACCTACGGCATCCCTGATTTTAAAATGGCTAAAACCCTGGTTGACCGCCGGGTTGCCCAGATGGAAGCCGAGGGCGTCACTTTCAAGACGAAGGTCATTGTGGGCAGCAAGGAATTGCCGCCTGGAATCAACAATGATGCGAGTGAATTCGTCTCATCCGAGCAGTTGACCGCAGCATTCGACGCGGTGATTCTCGCCGCCGGCTCCGAAGTGCCGCGTGATTTGCCGGTGCCTGGTCGCGAGCTGAAAGGTGTCTATGCAGCGCTTGAATTCCTCATTCCGCAGAATAAGGAAGTGCACGCCGGCAAGCCCAATCCGATCAACGCCAAGGGCAAGCACGTTATCGTCATCGGCGGCGGCGATACCGGCTCCGATTGTGTCGGCACCTCGAATCGCCATGGCGCCGCCTCGGTCACGCAGTTTGAACTGATGCCGATGCCGCCGGAGCAAGAGAACAAGGCGCTGACCTGGCCTTACTGGCCGTACAAATTGCGGACATCTTCTTCGCATGACGAAGGCTGTACGCGAGATTTTGCGGTGGCCACCAAGTCCCTGGTTGATGATGGCAATGGCAACATAAAAGCGCTGAAGGCCGTTCGTGTTGAATGGAAGGATGGCAAAATGGTTGAAATCGCCGGTTCGGAGTTCGACTTGCCGGCCGATCTCGTCTTCCTGGCGATGGGCTTTACGAACCCCGTTGGCAGCCTGCTGGAAGCCTTTGGGGTTGAAAAAGATCCACGCGGCAATGCCAAGGCTAGCACTGATGGCGAAGCTTGCTATGCAACCAACGTTGCCAAAGTTTATGCCGCCGGAGATGTGCGTCGTGGTCAATCGCTGGTCGTCTGGGCAATTCGCGAAGGGCGTCAATGTGCTCGTGAGGTGGACAACTTCCTGATGGGCAGCACGACGCTGCCACGTTAAGTTACAAAGCGCTCAAAAAAAGGCCTCACCGGCAAATGTTGGTGAGGCCTTTTTTATGCATTCGCCGCATGGGCATGGGAAAATACATAAAAATAAGGGGGGACAAATGTCTAACGATTTGCAAACGGCTTTCCAGGTCACCGCACCATCCGGCACGCTTGATACGCACATGTTGCTAATTTTGGTCATTATGGTCTTCGCCGGTATTCTCGGCGGGACTGCCAATTATTTTTTGGCGGATCGGCAAGGCGAGCCAAGCCGAATGGATTGGCTAAAGTATCCGGTTTTAGGGGTAGTTGCCGCGTTGACCGTACCCCTCTTCCTCAACATGATTTCCAGTACGCTGCTTGAAGCGGCGCGCACCAAACCGGTCGATTTCTTTGCCTTCGCCGGCTTCTGTCTGATTTATGTGGTTGCCTCCCGTCGTCTGCTGGAAAACGTCGCGCAGCACTTGGGTGGGCAGTTTGATCAGCTTAAACGTGAGCTCGGTCATCTCAAGCAACAGAAAAAAGATGACCTGATTGCACCGGCCGCCAAAGCCGAAGTGCCCAAGCCGCTCGAAGCTGCGTCCGAGCCAAGCGAGGTGCTCTCCTATAACGATGTCGAAATCCTCCGCGCCCTGGCCGAAGAAAGTTTCGTCTATGGCAATCTTGCCGCCATTTGCGAACGTACCGGTCTGGCCCGTGATTTTGTCAGCCAGCGCCTGACGGTGATGAAAGCCATGGGCGTCATCGAAACTCGCATCAACGACAAAAATCTGATGTATTGGGGCGTTTCCGGGCGCGGCAAAAACTTGCTCGGCGACATCCTCAGCGTCCATGAAGAGAAAAAATCCGCCTAAATCCAGCCGGCCTCAGGCCAGCGCCCCACCAGAGTCAACGTTATGAATATCGTCATTCTCGCCGCCGGGCAAGGCAAGCGCATGCATTCAAATCTGCCCAAAGTGTTGCACCCGGTTGCCGGCAAGGCTCTCGCCCAACACGTGATCGACACCGCCCGCGCGCTGGCGCCGGGTAAATTGGTCGTGGTCTATGGCCACGGCGGCGAAATGGTGCGGTCAACGCTAAATTCGGCCGATATTTCATGGGCTCTGCAGGAGCCGCAACTCGGCACCGGTCACGCCGTAGCGCAGGCGCTACCGGCAATGTCGGATGAAGGGCAAACGCTGGTGCTTTACGGCGATGTGCCGCTGACCAAGGCGTCCACCCTCAAACGCCTGTTGCAGGCCGGGAAGGATGGCCTGTCAATTCTCACTGTCGAGCTGGCTAATCCGACCGGATACGGCCGCATCGTTCGTGACGGCGCAGGCCACGTCCAACGCATTGTCGAGGAGAAGGATGCCAACGCTGAAGAAAAAGTCATTCGCGAGGTCAACACCGGCATCATGGCCATCCCATCGGCACGACTGGCTGACTGGCTGGGTCGCCTGTCGAACCAAAATGCGCAAGGCGAGTATTACCTGACTGACGTGGTCGCCCTGGCTGTTGCCGAAGGCATGCAGGTACGGACGGCGCAACCGGATGGCGAGTGGGAGGTTCTCGGCGTCAATAGCAAGGTGCAACTGGCTGAACTCGAACGCGTACATCAGCGCAATATTGCCGATGCCCTGCTGATCGGTGGCGTCCGCCTGGCAGACCCTGATCGTATCGACGTGCGTGGCGAGTTGAATCATGGTCGCGATGTTTCGATTGATGTCGGCTGTATTTTTGAAGGTCAGGTTGACCTGGCCGATGCCGTTGAGGTCGGCCCGTACTGCGTTCTGAAGAATGTCAAAGTCGGTGCCGGCACCCGTATCGCGGCCTTCTGCCACTTCGAGGATGCAATTATTGGCCCCGATGGCGTGCTCGGCCCCTACGCCCGTCTACGCCCCGGCACCGAACTCGGCCCGGAAGTGCATATTGGCAACTTTGTCGAAGTGAAGAAAAGCAAGATTGCCGCCCAGTCCAAGGCCAATCACCTTGCCTACATCGGCGATGCCGAAATCGGCCAGCGCGTGAACGTCGGCGCCGGCACGATCACCTGCAACTATGACGGCGTCAACAAGTACAAAACCATCATTGAAGACGATGTCTTTATAGGTTCTGATACACAACTGGTGGCACCGGTTACCGTTGGGCGCGGAGCAACGCTGGGAGCTGGTACAACGCTGACCAAAAATGCCCCGCCTGACACATTGACCGTGTCACGAGCCAAGCAAGTGAGTCTGAGCGGTTGGCAGCGACCGAAAAAAGTTGCAAAAGACAGCAAAAATTGAAGTTTGGGGAGGGCTTGATTTATGCTGCGTTTCGCCGCTCCCACAAAGGCGGGAACCCATGAGAATCAAGCGCTGGATCCTCGCATGCTACGTAGGGCTGGCTGAGGATCACGGCAATCGCTTACACAAATTTCATAGCTGAATCTAATTTTTTTCAATTGGTTTGATCCCGAGGAGTTCGACCCGATACTCAGGATGGCGGTCGGCCAGCTTCCGACGTCGGCGCAGGCTACGTTCGGGATGGCGTTTGTCCAGGCGCAAGGCCGAAAGTGCAAACTTGCGGATGGCCGAGAGATTATGAGCGGCATCACCTTTACGTACGCGGCAATCGTCTTCGCGGAAAGTCACATCCAGCACCCAGTGCATTGCTTCCACGCCCCAGTGAGCACGCACCGCGTCAGCAAATTGCGCCACCGTTTTGATCCCAACGCTAACGATAAAGTAGCGCCGCTCGACAGCGAGCTTGCCCTTGATCTCTTGTGCTGACTCAATCATGCCGACGCCGCCCAGTTTCTGCCAGCGAGCACGCATCGGCTTGTCCATCCAGGACACATCGGTAACCATCAGTGTCGGCACAGATCACGATACCGCGAGTTTTGCGGTGGCCACGGTTCGCCG
>CAZLPR010000010.1:0-18933 GCA_964561415.1 uncultured Dechloromonas sp.
CCAACGTAGTCTCAAGCCTTGCAAGCTGACCAACATCAAACGGTTAAAGAGCCTTTATGATTGAACGACCAGCCGCTGGCGAACGTGCGGTGATTGTTCAACTCGACTTTGGTCAGGCTGATCTGGAAGATCAACTGGAAGAAGTTCGCTTATTGGCTGAGTCGGCCGGTGGTTTGGTGGTGGCCGAAGTTCGCGGCCCTCGTCATAGTCCTGATCCGAAAACCTATGCGGGCAAAGGCAAGGTGCAGGAGATCGCGGCGATGTTGGCAGCGACCGAATCTGACCTTGTGATTTTTAATCATCAGCTTTCGCCGGCACAGGAACGAAATCTTGAGCGCGAACTCAAATGCAGGGTGATTGACCGGACCAGCCTGATCCTCGATATATTTGCCCTGCGTGCTGCTAGCGCCGAGGGGAAATTGCAAGTTGAACTGGCCCAGCTTGAACATTTGTCGACACGCCTGGTGCGCGGTTGGACCCACCTTGAACGTCAGCAAGGCGGTATTGGTATGCGCGGACCTGGCGAGACTCAACTTGAAACAGATCGCCGTTTGCTCGGTGTTCGTGTCAAATTGCTCAAGCAGCGATTAGACAAGCTTTCGCGGCAGCGTGATGTGCAGCGCAAGGCGCGGATGCGGGGCGAGGTGCTGAATGTTTCGATTGTTGGTTACACCAATGCCGGCAAGTCCACCTTGTTCAACGCGTTGACCCATGCCGGTGTTTATACGGCCGATCAGCTTTTCGCTACACTTGATACCACTTCGCGCAAGCTATGGATTGAAGGGGCTGGTAATATCGTGATTTCCGATACGGTTGGTTTTATCCGTGACCTGCCTCACTCACTGGTTGATGCTTTCCACGCCACACTGGAAGCGGCGACCGATGCCGACTTGTTGTTGCATGTTGTGGATAGCGCCAGCCATGCGCGCGATGAACAGATTGTTGAAGTTAACAAGGTGCTTCATGACATCGGCGCATCTCATGTTAAGCAATTGATTGTCTGGAACAAGATCGATCTGACCGAGGCGGCGCCAGGAGTCGATCAGGATGAATATGGTAATATCGCGCGCGCTCGAGTAAGTGCGCGCTCCGGAGAAGGCCTTGATACGCTGCGTGAAGCCTTGGCTGAGTATGCACAGACAAAGGCCAGAGCAAGGCAAAAGGCGCTGGCAGATGCCGAGCGTGAAGCCCAACAGAGTTACGTTAATTGAATTCCCTACATCGATGATTCCAACACTAGGTATTTTTATGTCGCTTAATGACCCGCAGTGGGGTAGCCGTGGTGGTAATGACGGTGAAAAGCCCAATGGAGGTGGCCCGCGTCGCCCCAATGATGGCCCGCCAGATCTCGAAGAGTTGTGGCGTGATTTCAATCAAAAGCTGAATGGCATGTTTGGTAAAAAAGGCGGCGGTAACGGTAATGGTGGTGGCGACGGCCCTCGTATGCCGCAGATTGATTTCAATCCAAAGTTTCTCGGTGGCGGCCTTGGTCTGATCGCCGGTTTGGTTGCCGTTGTCTGGCTGGCTTCCGGTTTCTATATTGTCGATGCCTCGCAACGAGGCTTGGTGCTTCAGTTCGGGAGTTACAAGGAATCGACAGAACCAGGTTTGCGCTGGCGTTTACCCTATCCTTTTCAGTCGCATGAACTGGTTAATTTGTCCGGGGTGCGGACTCTTGAGATCGGTTACCGCGGCAGTGAGAAGAACAAGGTGCTGAGAGAGGCGCTGATGCTTACTGACGACGAAAATATCGTCAATATTCAGTTTGCCGTTCAGTACATATTGAAGGATCCGGTCGAGTATCTTTTCAACAACCGCCAGACGGATGAAGCGGTGATGGGGGCTGCCGAGTCTGCGGTTCGCGAAATCGTCGGCAAAAGCAAGATGAATTTTGTCCTCTATGAAGGCCGAGAGCAGATTGCGACGGAGGCAGCGCAACTGATGCAAGTTATTCTTGATCGTTACAAGAGTGGCATCCTGATTTCTAAAGTGACGATGCAAAATGCCCAGCCACCTGAGCAGGTGCAGGCGGCTTTTGATGATGCCGTGAAGGCGGGGCAGGATCTGGAACGGCAGAAAAATGAAGGCCAAGCTTACGCCAACGATGTCATTCCAAAGGCAAGAGGTACAGCGGCGCGCTTGATGGAAGAGGCCAATGGTCACAAGCAGCGGGTGATTGCTACGGCTGAGGGTGATGCTTCACGTTTCAAACAGGTTCAGGTGGAATATGCGAAAGCGCCTGAAGTGACCCGTCAGCGGTTGTATCTGGAAACGATGGAACAGGTTTACGCCAACACCAGCAAAGTTCTGGTCGACGCCAAGGGGCAGGGAAATTTGCTCTATTTGCCGCTTGATAAACTAATGCAGGGCACAGCAGCTGTGACTGCGACCCAAGTCGGTGTCAGCGAAGGCTCGGCTGGTTTTGCTGGCAACAGGGCTGGTGCCGGGCAGTTATCTTCGGAGGTGCCGCCGCAACTTGAGCGCTCGCTCGGTGCAGGATCGTCAGGTTCGCTTCGTTCGCGTGATCGGGAGGGACGGTAATGAGTTCGCGTATCAATCTATTGGGCGGAGTCATCGCCACCATTCTGGTGGTGATGGCGATGTCAATCTTCACGGTCGATCAACGCCAATATGCACTGGTTTTTCAATTGGGTGAAGTCAAGCGGGTTATTACTGAGCCGGGTCTGAATTTCAAGATCCCGATGATTCAGAATGTCCGTTATTTCGAGAAACGTATCATTACGCTGGATAATACGGATCCGGAGCGTTTCATTACTTCCGAAAAGAAAAATGTGTTGGTTGATTCCTATATCAAATGGCGCATTGTCGATCCTAGTCTCTATTACATCTCAGTCAGCGGTGATGAGGCCCGTGCCAGGACGCGCCTGAACCAGACGGTGAATGCCGGCCTGCGTGAGGAGTTCGGTAAGCGCACGGTGCATGATGTGGTGTCCGGTGAGCGCGACAAGATCATGGAGCAAATGCGGAAAAAAGCGGATGTCGATACCCGCAAGATTGGTATCGAGATTATTGACGTTCGCTTGAAGCGCGTTGAGTTGCCGACCGAGGTGAGTGATGCGGTCTACCGCCGAATGGAGGCGGAACGTAAGCGCGTTGCCAATGAATTGCGTTCGGAAGGTTCGGCCGAGGCAGAGAAAATCAGGGCTGATGCTGATCGCCAACGCGAGGTCATCATTGCCGATGCCTATCGTGATGCTCAGAAAATTAAGGGTGAAGGTGATGCCAAGGCTGCCGCAACTTATGGGCAGGCTTTTAGCCAGAGTCCTGATTTTTATGCTTTCTACCGCAGTCTGGAAGCCTATCGTGGCAGCTTCAAGAACAAGAGCGATATCCTGGTTGTTGAACCCAGTTCTGACTTCTTCAAGTACATGAAGAGTAGTGGGCGCAGCAACGATAAAGGAAAATGACCTCATCGATTCTGTTGGCATTTGCTCTGATGCTTGTTCTCGAAGGCATCATGCCATTTATCGCACCGGCGGCATGGCGTGAAACATTTCGCCGCCTCATTCAACTTTCGGATGGCCAGATTCGTTTTATTGGCCTGACTTCGATGCTTGTCGGCATCGTATTACTGATGTTTTTCTCATGAACTGGCTGTTACCTGAATATATTGCCGATGCATTGCCGGCTGAGGCCGCGCGCATTGAGCGTTTGCGTCGAACGATTCTTGATCACTTTCGGGTTCGTGGTTATGAATTTGTCATGCCGCCGATGCTCGAGTATCTCGAGTCGTTACTGACTGGTGCCGGACAAGATCTGCAATTGCGCACCTTCAAACTGGTTGATCAGCTTTCGGGCCGGACAATGGGTGTGCGTGCCGACATCACGCCGCAGGCGGCGCGCATCGATGCGCATTTGCTCAATCACCAAGGGGTTACCCGCCTCAGTTATTGCGGCAGCATTCTGCATACACTGCCGGCCAGCGTCTCGGCTGGTCGCGAGCCGGTGCAGATTGGTGCCGAGCTTTACGGCTTTGCCGGTATTGAGGCCGATCTCGATATCATTCGTTTGATGGCGGGTTCGTTTGCGGCAATCAAGCTGCCGATTAGCCGCATTGATCTTGGTCATGTCGCTATTTTCCGTGCCTTGGCGGAGGCAGCCGGTTTGCCAAAAGAGACTGAAGACAAAGTGCTCAGTCTGCTGCAAGCCAAGGATGTGCCGGAATTGACCGAGGTTTGTGCCGATGTGGCCTCGCCGTATCGCGAAGCCTTGTTGGCCTTGCCGCAACTTTATGGCGGCGCCGAGGTGCTCGCCCGGGCTGCCATTGAGTTGCCGGAATTGCCGGCGATTGTCTCTGCCCTGGCGGGGTT
This sequence comes from uncultured Dechloromonas sp., assembly GCA_964561415.1. Taxonomy (GTDB): domain Bacteria; phylum Pseudomonadota; class Gammaproteobacteria; order Burkholderiales; family Rhodocyclaceae; genus Azonexus. The sequence continues at coordinate 4,332 of CAZLPR010000010.1, forward strand.
GCGTCACCTGATAGAAGCCGCGCCTGAACAGGCATTCTCGATCGACCTCTCCGATTTACGTGGTTACCACTACCACAATGGTGTAGTTTTCGCCGCTTACTGTCCTGACTACCCTGCAGCCATCGCGTTGGGGGGGCGTTACGACGGCGCCGGAAAAACCTTCGGTAGGGCGCGTCCGGCGACCGGTTTTTCGATGGATTTGCGTGAAGTGGCGCGGCTGGTGCCTGCGTGCCGTGAACCGGCCGGTATTCTGGCGGCGTGCGCCGGACATGACAAACTGCTGGCTGACCAAATTTTTGCTTTGCGCCAACAGGGTGAAACCGTCGTTGAGTTATTGCCCGGCGAAACCGCTTGCGAAGGTCCGTTCTGTGATCGGAAGCTGGTACTACTCGGTGGGAAATGGATTATTGAAGCGATTCAAGAGGATTAAAAAAAATGGCTAAAAATGTCATCGTGGTAGGCACCCAATGGGGTGACGAGGGGAAGGGTAAAATTGTCGACTGGCTGACTGATCATGCTCAAGGCGTGGTGCGTTTCCAGGGTGGTCACAACGCGGGTCATACGCTGGTCGTCGGTGAGCAGGTCTACAAGCTGAATCTGGTGCCTTCCGGCATTGTGCGTGAGGGTGTTGAGTGTTATATCGGCAATGGCGTCGTACTCGATATTCACCATCTCTTATCGGAAATTGCCGAGTTGGAAAAAGGCGGTATCGACGTTCGTTCGCGCCTGAAAATCAGTCCGGGCTGTCCGATTATTCTGCCGTATCACTCTGCTATTGACCGCGCGCGTGAGGATGCCAAAGCGGGTGACCAAAAAATCGGTACGACCGGAAAAGGGATCGGGCCGACCTACGAGGACAAGGTTTCGCGCCGCGGTTTGCGTGTTTATGACCTCTTCAATCCGGTGCGCTTCGCCGAGAAACTGAAGGAAGTTCTCGAATATCACAACTTTGTGCTGACTGAATATTTCAAGGCGCCAGCGGTTGATTATCAAACCGTGCTTGACCAGGCGATGGCTGATGCCGAAGCAATCCGGCCAATGGTTACGGACGTTTCGGCCGCACTCTATGCTGCCAACAAGGCTGGCCACAATATGTTGTTCGAAGGCGCGCAAGGTACTTTGCTCGATATCGATCATGGCACCTATCCGTTTGTAACCTCCTCGAACTGCGTTGCGGGTCAGGCTTCGGCTGGCGCTGGCGTTGGTCCTGGCATGCTGCACTACGTTCTGGGCATCACCAAAGCTTACTGCACTCGCGTTGGCGGTGGTCCGTTCCCGAGCGAGCTGGATATTGAAACTGTCGGTGTGCCGGGTTACCAGATGTCACAAGTCGGTCGTGAATTTGGCACAGTGACCGGTCGCAAGCGTCGCTGCGGCTGGTTCGATGCCGCTGCTCTACGCCGCTCCGGTCGGATCAATGGGTTGACCGGGTTGTGTATCACCAAGCTTGATGTGCTCGATGGCCTGAAGGAATTGAATATCTGCACCGGCTACACGCTGGATGGAAAAGTCATTGATTTGTTGCCCATCGGCGCTGATGAGGTTGCACGCTGCGTCCCGATTTACGAATCAATGCCGGGTTGGAGTGATACGACGGTCGGTGCCAAGCGCTGGGAAGACTTGCCGGCGAATGCTCAGGCTTATTTGAATCGTCTTGAAGTGCTTTGCGAGGTGCCGATTGCCATTGTGTCGACGGGGCCTGAGCGTGACGAAACGATTTTGAAGCAGCATCCTTTCAATCAATAATTTTTCTCAGATTGCTGTCTATTTTTGCCCAAGGCCAAATGGAAACGGCCAATGGGCTGCGGTCAACGGGCTTTTTAGCCCGTTTTCTGCTATTGGCGAGGAGGCATCACCGCTTGCCACTCTTCGTTGCAATAACGTACATAAGGGTAATACTGCCCGGATGAGCCGCAGTAGTACCAAGTTCCAGATGCTGGTGGCGCTTGAACAAGGCGTGGCGGTGGCGCATAGGCTGGCGCTGCGTAAATGGGTGTGCTATTCGCTTGGCTATAGGCTGCAGCACCAATGGCTAATCCGGTAATTGCCAGGATTGCCGCCGGTCTCGCCCAACTTGAGCCGTGATTGTGCCTATGCCCATGTCCGTGGTGGTTGCGATATCCATCGGCTTGGGCGGTGCTTGTGGTGCCCAGCGCAAGGCTGCAGGCAAGGAGGAGGGCGGTTATTTTTTTCATGGCTTGGCTCACAATGATTTTATTGATGAAACCAAATAACGCTTCAGCTTTGCTGAAGACGACTGACCATTTGTATGCAAGTGTTAAAAATTGTTGCTGGAGAACCCGAACGATGTGCTGTGAGACAATTGCACAGATTGCACAAAACCATGTGTTTGCCGATTGTAAACCCCAAGGCAGAAATGAAAAAAGGCCTTGCTTTAACAAGGCCTTCTATCAAAATCGCTGGTGCCCAGGAAGGGACACGCGTAGCGTAAAAATCGGTTAGTGCGACAGAGGTAACTAACTGATTTTAAATGGCTCTGAATTCAGAAAAATCCTAGAACAACACACATTCTGACGCTGTTTCTGTCGCACCTACAGTATCAGTCTTAGGGTGAGAGTTGTAAAGGCTGCTTGAGATTTCACGGCGTCGAGTGCTAACTCGCTAAATCGTCATTAGTCTATTCACTTGACACGCACCAGCATGCGTTTGCTAACGTGAATGCATGACAACAACCACAAAACCCACCATCTCAAAAAAATCCGCTAGCAGTAAAAAACCACAACCCAAGTCGCTGATTGAAGACCATGCACGGCTTGACCCTTCTCATTGTTTAGCAGATGGCTTATTCAAGCCCCTGTTCCGTGGGAGCCGAACCTCTGCTGTGCTGGACGTTGAATATAATTTTCAAAAGTTCGTATTTTGCTGGTCTGGTCCTGAACTACTCAGCATCGGCGACCAAAGTGTTTTTCTCGCCATCCATCGTTTAGCAGTTCAACCGGGACGTGCTGAACAAGTTGGCCAAAGTCACGACAACCCATTATTTGTGACAATTCGTTCACTGCTCGACATGAGCTACCAGGCAACAGATTTGGAATGCCTCGTGCTCATGGCATCGCCGACCGAAATAGCCACGACAATGGGTATTGCCGGAAACGGACAAGCACTAAAACGAATACAGGAAAGCCTCGACCGGCTGAGCAAGGTTTTTCTTAGCATCCATCGAAGCGAAACCCCGGACACCATCGTCTGGCAATCCAAACTGCTTAGCACCACACTCAGCAACCGAAAAATATTGGTGGGTTTTAATCCTTTGCTCTCAAAAGCACTTCAAGGAAAACCGGCCACCTTTATTGATATGAGAGAGCAGCGTGCGCTGAAAAGTGACACCACCAAGCGTTTGCATGTCTGGCTATCCTGCTGGCTTGGAATCAATCACAGCCACCAAGAGCGCAAAGTCGATATGAACCACCTGATTCGACATGTCTGGGGAGATGTCAGCACCGGCGAAACTTTATATTCAAGGCGCACAGCACTGAAAAAGGTGCTTAGTGAAATGAATAGCCTCACCGGTTGGGAGTGTGTTCTCACCGCCAGTGGTTCGGTCGTCATCAAACGGACACCTGTCAAAGCGAATCAACCTATCACCGAGGCAACCGACCTAACGGCCAGAAACCCCTGATGTAACGCTCAGGGTAACTGACTTAACGACCAGATAGACCGACTCAACGCTCAGGCCGGCTTTGGCGAGCGTGGCAATTTTCTAGGATTGCAGCAGCTGGAAATCCGGCCACTAGAGGTACTAGAGTATTACTAAAAATACCTAGTAACGTGCAGGGCCTCCCCTCAGAGGAATGCCCTTCACGTTCAAAATCGCTTTGCGACCAAAGCACCAATATTGATGATGTAACACCGACCCCGCAGTCCTTCGGACTGCTCCGCCAAGAAAATCATGGATGGGATGAGCGTAGCGACATCCATCCGGATAAGGGGTGGCGATCAAGCCATCAGCCACCTTGGGGCCAAAATATCCCAACGGGTGGAACCAAACACACGGCAACTACAAAAATGGCTCAAAATTGATTGCTAGGAGGGAGCCGTCAACCCATTGACATGAAGTGCGTTACAGGTAGAGTACCGGCCAACCAAGTTAGGTTGAGTCGAACAACAGCTACAGCAATTAATAACTTTCAACAGTAGCAATTTCTGGTTTTGCCACAATACAAAGGGAGATTACTAATGGCATCCGATTTGTCATGTCCGAAGTGTGAAAGCGAAAACACGCAAAAAATTAGTATTATTATTGCCAGTGGTACAACGAATCGTGAAAGTACGTCCAATGTATCGGGGGTTGCATACGGGTCAGGAGTGTCAGGGTATATCAGTGGAAAGCAAACCACTTATTCATCCTCACAAACAGAACTAGCTGAGAAATTTTCCAATGAACTTCATAAAGATTCTCCGTGGTCGGGCCTAATAGGAACTCTGATGGCTGGCGTATCTATCGCAGCCGGTATATATGCATGGAAATATTTCCATAGCTCAACTTGGGGTTGGTCAGTTGGGGTAGGTGTTTTTTTTGGAATATGTTTATTAATGGCTATCTACAAGCCAAGCGAAGCATCAGCAGCTAAAAACGAATTACTAAGGCGCTGGCAGGATGAGGGTTGTTATTGTCACCGTTGCAGCCATTCATTTATTCCCGGTAGCAATGAGGTCTATTCTTACTCTGACCAGAACTAATAAAACGTAGAACAATATTATCAGGTTTGTTAAAGAATACAGGGAGAGGCATATGCCATCTGAAGTTTCATGTCCGAAGTGTAAAAGTGATAATGCTCAAAAAATAGCAAACATCATTGAACAAGGAACAACCATAATTGAAGAAAAGTCGACTTCATCTGGAGTTGCTGTCGGTTCGAGCGGATATGCTGCCGTTTCCGGAACCACAAATACGTCAGGTATTGAACGAACTCAACTAGCACAAAGATTAGTTGATGAAACTGAAGAATATTCAAACAAGGTAGGCGGCTCTCCTGTTATGGGGATATATGTCTTATTATTTTTTATCGGTGTGCCGATATTCATATATGCAGGATTCAAAGCTGCAGATTTTTTTAATAGCACCTTTGCCGGATGGGGTGCAGGCATCGCTCTGTTTATAGCAGCGGCAGGACTAATAGGCCACCTAGATGAAATAGGTTGGTTTGCTCCAGATGAACAAACAAAAGAAGGTTGGGAAAGATTAAAGCGATGGGGCGATTCTGGATACTACTGCCATGGATGCGGTCAAAGGTTCATCCCTGGCAGTGATGAAGTTCATTTTTCTGTTAAATAAAATAGGTGGATATATGTTTAGTAAAACAAAGATATTTGCATTAACTTTACTTTTAACCATAAGCGCAATCGCATCAGCAATGACAGTTGATGAATTTAATTCAGCTGTCAGTAAATTGACTGGCAAGTCCAAGGATGAGGTTGTTAAGGTTTTTGGAAAGCCTGCTGGATATATGAATGATGGAGAGTATGAGCTATTTAGATACGAGGGAATTAAAGACCCGTATACTGGAAAGTCGTCAACTGCCTCTTTAGTTACATTAAAAAATGGCAAGGTAGATGCTGCACATAAGCCGAGGCATCTTTTTGACAAACTCCCCTTCTGAACAATATTTCAAACACTGAACCCACCCATGCGGTGGGTTTTTTAACGCCTACGATTTGTAACGAACATCAAACAGGAATGGTTTCTTGCCTTTAGATCGTTGCTTTCCAAAAAAACACATCCCGTGACGTTCTAGGCTTAGCAAGGGATATCCCCGATAAATGCTTGTGCACAGGTGCCCCGATGTGTTGAATTTACTTTATGAAAATTCACACACTCGACATCACCACACAAAAAAACGACTCTCCCAGGTTCTTCGCTGACCTGCCTGACGAACCAGCCGTAACGCTGGTTATGGACCGTTCAAATCTTGCCAAAACCTGCGGTCAACCATTTAACCTGCAAAAACTGAACTGGCAAGCCCATCAGCGTGCCTTATGCATTGGCCTGACTGAAGGTAAAGACGCAATTGCCTTGTTTTATGTTTCCGACACTGGTTTATATGCTTGGTCACGAATTGACCGCATTTACGTCATTCCCTTGCCTGACAGACACCAGTGGGTTTCAGACTCACTCAAAATCGGGGTGACCTATTGGTTTTCGCCATCGGAAATGGGGAGCGGACACCATAAAGCCCAATCCTTGGGTGGGTCATCGTCCATCCTGTCGCGCTACAAGGTATTGCACCAACCGCCAGAACATCAGAAAAGTCCGGTATCAAGCAAGAAGAAAAAAACAAACGACGATGATGGGGATGGGGTGCCACCCGTTTTACATCCGGACGATGGATTCAGCCCTTTCATGTCATTGGATGATTTGGGACTATGAGCAACGACCGCGCAAATGAATATTTGCTGGTTGTCGAACTCAGACAACGCCTTGGCTTGGTCAGCCAGAATATTAGTGATGCAACAAAACGCGATTACGCCAAGAAGTATGAACGAATGACTCGCACGGGGAAAACACCAGAAACCGCAGGCTCGAAAAAATCCTATTACGCTAACCGAGCCGCGCTGCTCTATGGCATTAGTCAGGAAGCCAAAACAGCATTGAGAGGGAGAGACAAAGCACCGTATTTAAGTGACGAATGGCAGGCGGCCATGCAGGTCCTGAAACGCTGTCATGCTATCTTTGAACGGTATCCACCCGACCCCGAACGGGCTCACCAGAAAAATGGATCAGCGTCCTTCACATGGGTTGATGTGCAAGCACACAAGGCCAAAGCCTGTCCGCAGTGGTCTCCCATAGTCAAAAGTAAAAAACGTGTTTTATCAAAACTGAACCCTATCGAAAATTGGCACAGCAAGCTTTTTGTACAAGTCACACCAGTTCATAAAAATGCTGCGGCGGTCTGTTCTTTAACTGGCGCTAGGCCCTCCGAAGTGGCTAGAGGTGTCATCGTTCAAGTTGCAGGAAAACCTGACGCCCCATATTTGCTGATTACTATTCGGGGTACAAAATTGACCAAGACCAGCGGTCAGCCAGAACGGCGTATGCAGGTAAAAATCAACAGCCCTGAAGCACAGCACCTACTTGGCCAGTGTCAGAACGGCAACTCACTGACCGTAATAACAAACCCGGTTAATTTGACCGCTGCAATCATCAAGGCCGGAAAACTCGCTTTCCCACATTTGAAAATGACGGTATCGCCGTATGTGCTTCGGCATAGCATTAGTGCCGAGCTGAAAGCCTCAGGCATCAGCGAAGAACGAATTGCCCAGACGCTCGGGCATCAGGCAACAAAATCACAGCAAGCTTATGGTCATTCTGCCTATGGCTCTGGTGCTCATAATATTTTGGCTGTTGCAGCCTCGACGCCAATCCGCTTGACGCATCGACACCCGGATTTTTTGCGCATGGGGTCGCATGGTCCGTCTGTCAGTTTTTGTCCTTAAACCCAAGTGCAGGCGATGGACGAACGCAAGCGTTCCACCATCACCCCAAAGCATGCCGCTATTGCGGCATGCAGTGCTTTTCGCTAACGCGAATCAGCGTCTTCGACACTGACCAGCACCATCTTATTTGAGCGGTGGCTCAAATAAGATGGAATACTTTTTCCGTGATTGGCTTTCTAGAAATCCAAACCTAGTTCTGGTAATTGAATCGATGTGATGATGGCATCGCGACTCAATCGAATATTGGGTGGCATGCGTTCTGGCAACACCATCCGGCGCTCTTGCATATAAAAGGGTGTCAGCTTGAGCTTGAAATCAACTTTCTCGATGTAAGGCATGAGTACATGCGGGTAGTAATTGTCTCCATACATCTTGTATGTTTTGCCACGCCCCTCGCGGTCATCGTCTAACTTTTCGTTATCGGAACGACTGTAGACGTGGCCTGCAATATCAGCCGCAATCCGTTCAGGGACTTCGTTTTGCTTGAAGAAGTTGATAAAGGTATGCCGGAATGAGTGGTTTGAAATTTCAGGACGCTTGATTTTAAGAATATCAAGGTAGCGGCCAAACCAATCGCCGACATAGTCCGAGCGTTTTCCCTTGGTATCCAAGCGAAGATTCGGGAATAGGTAGTCAAAGCCATGCGCATTCATGGCTTCGTAGTATTCCTTAAGGCCCAGTTCGTTCCATAACTTCGGATGAATAGGAATCAGGCGTTCGGATTTGTCGGTTTTTAGGCGTTGCCCGGTGCCTTCTCTGAAATAGATGCAGGGGATGTGTTCTGAACCGGGGATTTTGTTAGGAAATACGATGTCGTGAGTTTGCAGTTGGCAAACCTCATTTAGCCGTGCTCCGGTGAAGAGCTGGATGTGCGGGACAAAGTATTGCTCTGGCCGGTTGTATTCTTGCGTGCTGTAGTAGCTGCTTTCAAAAATTGCTTTCAGCTCGGCTTGCGAAAACGGGTCGCGTCCTTGTCCATCTTCTTCCGGGAGGTCTAGGCCTGAGGCCTCGTTGCAGGCCACCCATTTCTGTTGAATTGCAAAATCATAAAACTGGCGGAGTACCCAAAGGTAGTTATTCACCGTTTTGTTTGAACGTGTCTCGACGTAGTCCTCAAGGGCGACATTGATAACTTGAAGGTCGTTTTTTCTGGCTTTTTCCAAGTCGTCACGATACTTCTGCCACTTGGTGAGTTGCTTTGCCAGCACGCTTTCCAAGGTCTGGCCCTTAAAGTCCGTGGTCAGGCGTTTGTTGAAATTGGGTGGGGTTAGCGCGATGTTGGTTCGCGCTTCAATAATCATATCGGGCGTGATGTGAGCCAAATCAATATCGCCAATGTGATACAGCCACGCGTGGAGATTGGCCTGCCGTTCTCCGGCTGCGGACTTTGTGTTCCAACCTTTTTTGGATGTGCGTTGCCCCGGTTTTATTTCAGTGGCGCTTTGAATAAAGGTGGTGATGGCTTTTGAGAAAGTTATACCTGAGGTGTTTTTAAGTGCCGGTACTGGTGCTGCTATTGGTGGAGCAATAGCTGTTTGATGGCTCACAGGTGCATTGTGGCGCGCCTCCAAGATTTTCAGGATACGTTCGGCGTTGCTGACCTCGTCTAGATTGCTTTGGTCGTAATCGAGCTTGAATACACCTTTAGATAAATCAATCTCTGCAATAAGGTGTGTGTCATCGGGAGTGGGATTGACTGCCATAGTGGTCTGATCGTTGGATGCAAAAACACTATGATATTGAGCTATAAGCCCTCTGGCTAGTCGTATGGCTTCTTGAGCATTCCCGGTACGCAGCGATTTGCGAATATTGGTACGGTTGCCAGTGGTCGCCCGTAGGTGTTCGGGTACGTGTAAGCGAAAATAATAGATGCCGTGCCTAGACCGGCTGACGTAGGATGGAATACGCATGATAAATCCCTATGACGCGCAGTAGGTGCGTTGTCCGACCATCTGTCTCACCAGATGACCATATTCGGGATTTTATAGGCTTAGAAAAGCAAAAAGCCCTGAATAATCAGAGCTTTGTGCTATAGTTGGTGCCCAGGAAGGGACTCGAACCCCCACGGAGTTACCCGCTAGTACCTGAAACTAGTGCGTCTACCAATTCCGCCACCTGGGCACAGGTGCGAAGAGCCGTCATTATAGAGAAAGAAAAAGAGATGTCAATTAAAAAGCTTTCAAAAATTCGTCGGGCTGATCCGTTCTTTGAACGGGAGTCTGTGCGCTATGAATTTCCCCTGCCGTCGCGCGAGTATGTGACGCAGATTTTGACTGATGAAGCGCGGCCGTTGAGTTTTATCGAGCTGGTTGAGTTGCTCGATATTGCCGAGACTGAACGAGAGATGTTCCAGCGCCGTTTGGGGGCGATGGAGCGGGAAGGCCAACTGTTACGTAATCGCAAGGGCACGTATATCCTACCGGAGCGAGCTAGCCTGACGGCGGGCAAAATTCAGGGGCATCAGGATGGCTATGGCTTTTTGATTCCCGATGATGGCAGTCCCGATATTTTTCTGGCCCAGCATCAAATGGCCAAGGTGCTGCATGGTGACCGCGCTTTGGTGCGGGTTATGGGCGTCGACCGCAAGGGGCGGCCGGAGGGCAGTATTGTTGAGGTGACTGAGCGGGCCAATAGCCGAGTTGTTGGTCGGGTGCTGGTTGAGCATGGTCTGGTGTTTGTTGTGCCGGAAAACCGCCGCATCGCCCAGGATATTCTGGTGCCACCGGAGAAGAAGGCGAAGATCAAGCCGGAATCCGGCATGGTGGTGATGGTCGATATCATCGAGCAGCCGAGTAAATTTTCAAAGCCGATCGGGCGGATTACCGAAGTGTTGGGGAATTATGCCGATCCGGGCATGGAAATCGAGATTGCCTTGCGCAAGCACGATCTGCCGTTTGAGTTTTCCAAGGCCGTGCTGGACGAAAACAAGGCGCTGCCGGACAAGGTCAGGAAGGCTGATCTGGCCGGGCGCGAGGATTTGCGTGAACTGCCCCTGGTGACGATTGACGGTGAAACGGCGCGCGATTTCGATGACGCGGTGTTCTGCGAGAAAAAGGGGCGCGGCTGGCGCCTGGTGGTGGCGATTGCCGATGTGTCGCATTACGTCAAGCCGGGCATGGCGCTCGATAAAGAGGCGATGGAACGTGGTAATTCGGTTTATTTCCCGCGCCGGGTGATCCCGATGTTGCCGGAGAAATTGTCGAATGGCATTTGCTCGCTGAATCCGGATGTTGAACGGATGGCGATGGTTTGCGACATGGACATCAGCGCGGCCGGCAAGATTGGCAAGTATCGTTTTTATCCGGCGGTATTTCGTTCCAAGGCCCGCCTGACTTATAACCTGGTGTGGTCATGGTTGTCGGGCGAGGCCCAGCCGGAGGGTGATGTTCACCTGGCGCTGCAGCCGCACATCAAAAATCTTTACAAGCTTTTCCAGGCGCTACACAAGGCTCGGGCGCAGCGCGGGGCGATTGATTTCGAGACGACTGAAACGCAGATGCTTTTCAATGAGCAGGGCAAAATTGAAAACATTGTGCCGGTCGTGCGCAATGACGCTCACCGGGTGATCGAAGAATGCATGCTGGCCGCCAACGTTTGTGCCTCCGATTTTCTCGCTGCGCACAAGCAGGAGTGCCTCTATCGCATTCACGCCGCACCGGGCGAGGAAAAACTGAAAAATCTGCGTAGTTTCCTCGGTGAGTTCGGCCTACCGCTGGGTGGCGGCGATGATCCATGTGCCAAGGATTACGCGGTGTTGCTTGAAAAGGTCAAGCCGCGCCCGGACTTCCAGTTACTGCAAACGGTGATGCTGCGGTCTCTGCGGCAGGCGATGTACAGCCCGGATAACGTTGGTCATTTTGGTCTGGCTTACGAGCATTACACCCATTTCACTTCGCCGATTCGCCGCTATCCCGATTTGCTCGTGCACCGTGCGATCAAGGCGGTGCTGGCCGGTGAGAAATACACTCCGGTTGGCAGTTGGGATGATATCGGCCTGCATTGTTCGGGCACCGAACGGCGGGCTGACGAGGCGACGCGCGATGTCGAGAACTGGCTGAAATGCTATTTCATGAAGGAGCGCATCGGCGAAGTGTTCGATGGCACCATTTCGGCAGTGACCGGGTTTGGTATTTTTGTTGCACTCGATACGATTTATATCGAAGGTTTGGTTCATGTTTCCGAGTTGGGAGAGGATTACTTCCAATTTGACAACGTCAAGCATCAGATGCTCGGCGAGCGGACCGGGCAGCGTTACCGCCTCGGTGATCGGGCAAGGGTCAAGCTGGTGCGGGCGGATCTGGAAAGCAACAAGATTGATTTCACGCTGGTCCGGGATGAAAAGACAGCAGGGGTGAGAAAATCGGCTAGTCGGACAGTTGCCAAAGCATTTGCCCGGCCGTTGGCTGATGAGGCCGATACGAAGCTTGCCAAGCCGCTTTCCCGTAGGGATGGGAAAGCGATAGCGGGTAAGACAGCGGCTAAATCATCGGTCAAACCGGCAGGTAAAAGCGTGGCTAAAAAGGCTCCAGGTAAAGCTAAGGTCAAGGCGAAACCGGCGGCCAAGCGTCCGGCAAAAGCAGCAGCCAAGGGTGCGGCAAAGCCAAACGTAAAAAAGGCCGTTAAAAAGCGTTGACCGGAGCAATCGTTCTCAAGGTTCGGGCTGCATCAGTAAATCGCCCGCCTTGAGGACGATTTCGGCAGTTTCCTCTTCACTCAGGCCAGGTAATTGCTCGACCAGCCATTCCAGTGAAGCGCCGGGAATGATGCGTTTGGCGTCAGCCATGTCAGAGGGCAGCGCCGGATCATGGGCGCCGCCTGTCGACAAGTGGCGTGCGCTATCGACGCAAAGGCGCGAAAGCGTTGAGCGTGTGGTGTCGATACCGCGAATCAATTGGGTCAGCAGCGGCGGTAAGTGCCAGATGCTGGCGCATTTCAGGGTCAGATCCTTGAAACGGAAGCCGCAGGTGTCGATTTGCGCCTGTACCGAGCGCGGTGAATGGCCGGAGGCCAGTGCCGCTAAAGCTTGGCGCGGCAGTTCCGGGGCGAACGACCAGAGCAGCAACTCGCCGATTTCGGCGAGCAGGGCGGCCATGGCAATTTCATCGGGTGAAATATCCGCTCTTTGCATGCCCCAGCGTAGCGCCAGGCGGCTGGCTAGATGTGAGCGTGCTTCGCAGGCTGCAAGACCGGGGTTTGATTCGTCGGTTTCGGGACTGCCCAATAATAATTTGTGAAAATTATCGGTGCCGAGTTGCATCACTGCCGCCAGTGGCGTGCTGGTTTCATGGCCCAGGCGCTGCGTCCGATGTGCTTCAGCTTCGCGTAGCAGATGTAAACAAAGAAATGGGTCGGCTCCGGCCAGGTTAGCCAATTCGTGCGCCGAGAGGTTCTCGCTGAACTCGGCTTCAAGTTCCAGCAGGCGTACTTTTGAGCGCGGCATGCAGGGTAGGGGGCGGGCACTGAGGAAGGCGGCCCACTGATCGACACCCCAGTGTTTTTGATTTTCGTTGAGCACGGTTTTTCCATTGTGGTGAGTTGCGAGGTCAACTTATTATCGGCCGAGAGCGAAGAAAATTAAGCCGGATGCACCAATATGGCGCTTTACGGCGGTAAAATGCTCGTTTCATCGTTTGCATGGGGCGGTAATGTCGAATAAGTTGCTTGCAGCGGCTTTGGTAGAGGTGCCTTTGCATGCTCCCCATTTGGCCACTGTCGCCATTTATCGCAGCCCTGCTTTGCCCACGTTGCCTGCGGAACTGAACACCGGCCTCCATGTGATTGATTTCGAGCATCAAATGCTGTTGAACAGCATGGCTTCCCTGCGTCAGATTTGTCATGATTTCGAGACCCGCGAAGATTGTCGTGGATGTACCGCAACTAGTCGCGCCAACTGCGACGGTCATTTGGTCGGTTTGCTCGGTGATTTGCTCGCCTTCATCATGGACCATTTTCAGACAGAAGAAAAATTGATGCGCGATTCCTTGCTCGTGCTGGTGGACCGTGATCTTTGCGAGGCGCACATGGAAGATCACGCGGCGATCTCGGGTAAAGTTCAACAGATTGTGGCGGCGCTTGACCCCATGCGCACCCCTTCCCTGATTCGCGACCTGGACAAGCTGCTGCACAGCTGGATCACCAATCATGTAGCCCTGCATGATCTCTGGCTGGCACGCTGGGTTCTGCGCGAAGATTCCGTACTCAAGGCCGATCTGGCGAGCAGCCGCTAGTTGCCCGCTTTTGGCGGTGCGGCCCGACGCGCTAAAATGCGTCTTCCCATTTTCAGAAAGCTGCCATGACTTCCCGCCTGATTTACGGCTTCCATGCCGTGACTTCCAAATTGCGCCACGATCCCGAATCGGTCAAGGAACTTATGGTTGATGCCTCCCGCCAGGATGGGCGCGTGCGCGACCTGCTCCAGCATGCCGAACTGCAGGGCGTCAAAATCATTGCCTGCGATGGCAAGCGGCTGGATAGCATGGCGCCGGGAGCGAAACATCAGGGCGTCATTGCCCGCATCGAAGGTGGCCGCAAGATCGCGCATCTCGACGATGTGCTCGATACCCTGGAAGAACCTGCTTTTCTGCTCGTGCTCGATGGCGTCACCGACCCGCGCAACCTCGGCGCTTGTCTGCGCGTTGCCGATGCGGCCGGCGTTCATGCCGTGATTGCCCCCAAGGACAGAGCGGCCGGTTTGACCGATGTCGCGATGAAAACCGCCTGTGGTGCCGCCGAAGCCGTGCCCTATGTGATGGTGACCAATCTGGCGCGTACCCTGCGCGAATTGCAGGAGCGTGAAATTTGGGTGATCGGGACGACGGATGAGGCCGAGAGTGATCTCTACGCCGCCGAATGGCCGGTTGCCACGGCCTGGGTGCTCGGCGCCGAAGGTGAAGGCATGCGCCGTTTGACGCGTGAAACCTGTGACCAGTTGGTCAGCATTCCGATGTACGGCACGGTGGAAAGCCTCAACGTTTCAGTCGCGGCAGGCGTTTGCCTGTATGAGGCACGCCGGCGTTTGCCCTGATTTTCGCTGTTTTTTCCGGTTGACCGCAGCCGTCGTGATGACGGCTGGCTGATTGGTGTCGGTGACAGAGCCCGGGTGCCAATCGATCCGACTCCCCGCTATTGGACTCAGCGCCGGCCGTCG
>CAZLPR010000011.1:0-18542 GCA_964561415.1 uncultured Dechloromonas sp.
GCGGCCATGGTTATCAAGGCTGCCGAGATCGCCAGTGGTCAGCCAGCCATCGCGATCGATGCCGTCACCTTGGAGGTAGCTTTGCATAATTTGTGGACCGCGAACGGCGATGCGGCCATCGTGCTTGATGCGAATTTCGTGATTGGGCATTGGCTGTCCAACCAAGCCTTCATGCCACTCGCCATCGCTAGGCATAAAGGTGGCAAATTGCGCGGATGTTTCGCTCATGCCATAGCTCGGGTAAAGCGGCCAGCCAGCGCTTGTTGCTTGGTGATAGAGCGAGGGTGAAAGTGCGGCGCCGCCAATTAATGCAATGCGTAAACTGGACGGTGGTTTGACCTTGCGCTCAACAAGTTGGGCGAGCATGGCCGGAACCAACGAAATATGAGTGACCGGGTATCGCTGCAGGTCAATGGCAACAGCATCGGCATTAAAACCTGCGTGTAGCAGGACGCCGGCGGCAGCACGGGCGCAACGCCAAAGAATGGCCTGGCCGCCGATATGGTAAAGCGGCAGACAGTTCAGCCAGAGGTCGCCGGGGCCAAGCGGCAGACGTTTGTTCGAGGCCGCTGCCGCAACATCGAGTTGGGCATTGCCGAGAAGTACGGCACGCGGTCGTCCTTCGCTGCCACTGGTTGAAATGATCAGTGCAGCGCCAGGCAGGGCAGGGATGGCATCGGGCGAAGGTATGCTGCAGCGAGAAATTGAACTGCTGGAGCCTGGACTATTGAAAGAAAGGCTGGCGCTAGGGGCAAGCGGCCAATATGGTCGATTTTTCAGGCTACTGGCGTAGGCGTAGCGGGCTAGTTGAAAAGGGGGGGCAGATTTGATTAATGGCTGCAGGCTTTGCTCAATGTCTTCCGCCAGGGCGTGACTTTGAGCTAATAACTCGCCGAACGACCAGATGCTTTCACCGTTAAGCAAGGCAGGCGCAGCCAGATATTTGGTTGCTGCCTCCTGTAAATGCTGTGCGAGTGAAAAGTGGTCCGCCATAAGCGTTCAATTATACAAATCGGCCACCTGGTCGATGGCAACGCAAATCAATTAAAGGCTTGGCGAATGCAATTTTTATTGCTCGGGTTCTGTTGGCCTAATGAAAAAAGCGCCGCGAGGGCGCTTTTTTTAATCGATTGATTTTTAGCCGCGCATTGAAGCAGGCAGTTTTTCCTGAATCAGATTAAGCAGTGGTGCAAATACTTTAGGCGTACCGGCAATCAGATTGCCGGTTTCGAGATAATTTGCTTCGCCACGCATGTCGCTTACCAGGCCGCCGGCTTCGGAAATCAATAGTGCGCCTGCGGCCATGTCCCAGGGTGAGAGGCCAAATTCCCAGAAGCCATCAAACCTGCCCGAGGCCACGTAAGCAAGATCCAGCGAGGCCGCGCCTGGACGACGCTGGCCGGCAGTTTTCTGTGCCACTTCCTTGAAAATGGCCAGATAGGTGTCGATATGATCGAACATCCGGTACGGAAAACCTGTGCCGATTAAAGAATCCTGCAGCTTGTTGCGGCGAGAAACACGAATGCGGCGCTCGTTGAGGAAGGCGCCGCCACCCTTGCTGGCAGTGAATAGTTCGTTCCGGTTGGGATCGAAAACCACGGCTTGTTCGACCACGCCGGCTTTGGCCAGGGCGATGGAAACTGCATACTGCGGCATGCCGTGAATGAAGTTGGTGGTGCCGTCGAGCGGGTCGATGATCCACTCGTACTCCGAGTCTGTATCGCCTTTGCCGGCAGATGCGCCAGACTCCTCTGCTAAAATGCTGTAGCTGGGATATGCGTCACGCAGGATTTCGATAATGGCAGCTTCAGCCGCTTTATCGACTTCGGTGACAAAATCGTTGGGTTGCTTGGTCGTAACCTGAATCAAATCAAGATCGTTTGAAGCACGGTTAATAACTTGGCCGGCGCGGCGCGCGGCCTTTACGGCGATATTCAGGGCTGGATGCATGGCTTAAAGAGCTATCAGGTCGCCGAAGCTGCCCGAATAATATTTTAAAGATCGAATTTTACACTATGAACCCGGAAGTCCTGCTGTCCCGCATCAGAGTCGTGCTCTGTCGCCCTAGCCATCCCGGTAATATTGGCGCGGTAGCGCGGGCCATGAAGACGATGGGTTTGTCCAATCTCTATCTGGTCTCGCCGAAGCAATTTCCCGACCCAGAGGCCGATACGCGAGCAACCGGTGCGGTCGACCTGCTACATAGGGCAAAAATCACCATGTCTCTGGCGGATGCGCTGGCCGGTAGTACCTATGCAGTTGCCCTTTCGGCGCGCCAACGGGATTTGGGTCCGGTGATCGGCCAGCCGCGAGAAACCGTGGCTCGGTTATTGGCAGAGGCAGAATTCGGCGAGGTGGCGCTGGTTTTTGGCAACGAAACAGTGGGCTTGACCAATGAGGAAATCATGCATTGCCAGGCAGCGGTAACGATACCGACTAATCCTGAATTCAGTTCACTCAACTTGGGTTCGGCTGTTCAGGTGCTTTGTCACGAATGTCGTATGGCAGCTTTTTCAGAAAGGCCACCTGCTGCAGTTCAAGGCGTAACCCCATTTACCTCGCCAGCGGCAACGCAAGGCGAAGTGGAGGGATTGTTGGGGCATTTTGAGGCAGTGATGACTGATACCGGATTTTTTAACCCGGCCCAACCTGGGCGGTTAATGCCTAAGCTTCGCCGCTTGTTTGGGCGGGTCCGGCTGGAGCAGGATGAAATTAATATCCTGCGTGGGATTCTGGCCTCGACCCAGGTAAAAACCGGTCATGGCCGAAAGGGCTGAATTTTTCAACTGAAGCCGGCCTGCATTTCAAGGACAAGGGCATCGATTTCGGGTTGCAGGTAACCGTATTTTTCATTCAAAACATCCAGATCTACTGGGCTATCGGGCTGGTCTTGCATGAGCCATTCAAAATGGCCTCCGGCCAGCATATTGGCGACGTAAATGACGTCCGACAAGTTGCGAATGGGTGACGGTGTGGTCCGGATGTGGTCGTGATCGCTGGTCGCCTCGACAATTTCCTCAGGAATGCCAAGCGCGTTGAGCAGAGAAATGCCAATACTTTCATGCCACTGAATAATCAGATATTTAACGCTGTCCGGACGCTGGCGTAGCTCTTCATATTGCGTTGCACGGTAGAGCATGTAAAAGGCACCCAGGTCGTGAATCAGTCCGGCCAGCATGGCTTCGTCGGCGTTGAGGCGGGTCATGTTCTTGGCGATGATGCGGGCGGCAGCGGCGGATTTTATCGAATGGTCCCATAGCGCGTGCGTTACTTCGACAAATTCGGCCATGCCCTTGGCGCGCATTAATTGGTTCATTACCATCGATATCGCCGCTGAACGTACTGCATTCAGTCCGAGGCGGGCAATAGCTGAATTCAGGTCGACAACTTCACGGCCTCCCGGATTAAAGGCGGCAGAATTGGCCAAGTGCAGTAATTTGGCACTGATGAGCGGCTCCATGCTTACCGCTGCAGAAATTGCGCCGATACTCAGGTTGGTGTCTTGCAGTGCCTTGCGCAGACGTAAGACAGCGTCGAAGCAGGTTGGAAAGACGATATCGCCCGAAAGCTCTTTGGCGATATCTTCCAGCATTTGAAAGCGCTGCGCCTTAAGAGCTTCGCCCGTTTTGTCGTGGTCGTTGCTATTTGCTGCGGAGATCATTGCCTGGCTTCTTCCAACAAAAACCCCGCTATGGGCGCGGGGGTTTTTATTTTTGCATGCTTTGCGAGAACTCTGACGAATGAATCTGGGTCTCCCGCTTAAAAGGGCAAGGCTTTATCTTGTTGAGATGGTTGCCTGGCCAGCCTTTTAATTGAGTGCATCTTTCAAACCCTTGCCCGGGCGGAATTTCGGGGATTTGGCTGCCTTGATTTCAAGGGTCTTGCCAGTGCGCGGGTTGCGACCGGTACGCGCAGCGCGCTCACCGACGTAGAACGTACCGAAACCGATCAGGCTGACGGTGTCGCCAGTTTTCAGTGCGTCTTTGATGGCCTCAACGGTCGCATCCAGCGCGCGCCCTGCAGCAGCTTTGGAAATATCTGCAGAGGTAGCGATTTGGTCGATCAGTTCAGTCTTGTTCATATGAGTCCCTAGTGAATAAATTAAAGATGTGGAATTTTGTGAGGAGCGATTTATAGTCCTCTCGAAATCCTTGTGTCAAGCGGATTTTCGTTAAGTCGTCAGTGCTGCTGGTGCCGAGAAGGATGCCTGCGCCAAGACGCTGGCATCCTTTCCTTGTAAATCAATGAGTAAGTGGTGTTGGTTTGGCAGCAGGCTCGGGTAGAGCCTTTACGCTAGCGTCATTATTTGGCAGTTCCGGCAAGGCCTCCGGTATACGCTCCAGGGCGCGGGCCAAGACTTGGTCAATCCACTTGACTGGCACGATTTCGATCTTGTTTTTGATATTGTCGGGCATCTCGGTGATGTCCTTGATGTTCTCTTCTGGGATTAGCGCTGTTTTTACACCGCCCCGTATTGCTGCCAGTAGTTTCTCTTTCAATCCACCAATGGCCAGCACTTCGCCACGCAAGGTTATTTCGCCGGTCATGCAAACATCGCAACGAACCGGAATCCCGGTGTATGAGGAAACCAGCGCGGTGGTCATCGCAATGCCAGCCGACGGACCATCTTTTGGCGTAGCACCTTCCGGAACGTGAATATGGATATCTGTCTTCTCAAACGCTTCGTCCTTGATGCCGAGGCGTCGAGCCCGGGCGCGCACCACAGAACGGGCTGCTTCGACCGACTCCTTCATCACGTCACCAAGCGAACCGGTGCGCAGGATATTGCCTTTGCCTGGCATGTTGGCGCATTCGATGGTCAGTAATTCACCGCCGACCTCCGTCCATGCCAAACCGGTTACTTGTCCAATCTGATTTTCTTTTTCAGCCATGCCGAAGGTGTAGCGCCGTACACCCAGAAATTTATCCAGATTTTTGGCGTTGACCAGCATTTTGCTGTCACGCTTTTTAAGCAGCAATGTCTTGACTGCTTTGCGGCAGATTTTCGAAATTTCACGCTCAAGGGCACGAACGCCAGCTTCGCGAGTGTAGTAACGAACGATGTCACGAATCGCACTGTCGGCAATGCTAAGCTCAGTCGTCTTGACGCCATTGTTTTTCATTTGCTTGGTGAGCAGATAACGCATGGCGATATTGATTTTTTCATCTTCCGTGTAACCCGACAAACGAATCACTTCCATCCGGTCAAGCAGGGGCGCTGGAATATTCATCGTATTGGCGGTTGCTACAAACATTACGTCGGAGAGATCGAAATCGACTTCAACATAATGATCCTGGAAAGTGTTGTTCTGTTCCGGATCGAGCACTTCGAGCAAGGCAGATGATGGATCTCCACGGAAGTCCTGACCGAGTTTGTCCACTTCGTCGAGCAGAAAAAGAGGGTTACGTACTCCGGACTTGGTTAAGCTTTGCAGAATTTTGCCGGGCATTGAGCCAATATAGGTCCGGCGGTGGCCGCGAATTTCGGCTTCATCACGGACACCACCCAGCGCCATACGCACGAATTTGCGATTGGTTGCCTTGGCGATAGACTGCCCAAGCGATGTCTTGCCGACGCCAGGGGGGCCAACCAGACAAAGAATCGGTGCTTTCACCTTATCAACACGTTGTTGTACTGCGAGGTATTCCAAGATGCGTTCTTTAACCTTATCGAGGCCAAAGTGATCAGCATCCAGTATTTTGCTGGCTTCGCGCAGATCCTTGCTGATTCGTGTTTTTTTGCGCCATGGCAGGCCGACCAACGTTTCAATAAAATTCCGCACGACAGTAGCTTCGGCCGACATCGGCGACATCAAGCGTAGTTTTTTCAACTCGCCTTGCGCTTTAGCCAAGCCTTCCTTGCTCATGCCGGCAGCCTTGATCTTTTTATCCAGTTCGTCGAGATCGGCGCCATCTTCGCCTTCACCCAATTCTTTCTGAATGGCTTTGACCTGTTCATTCAGATAGTACTCACGCTGGCTTTTTTCCATCTGGCGTTTGACGCGACCACGGATACGCTTTTCGACTTGGAGAATGTCGATTTCAGATTCCAGTTGCGAGAGCAGGCGGTCAATCCGGTCGCGGATATTTTCCATCTCCAGCACTTCCTGTTTCTGCTCTAGTTTGAGCGGCAGGTGAGCGGCGATGGTGTCAGCAAGACGCCCCGCATCTTCAATGCCAGCGATCGAAGAGAGAACCTCAGGCGGAATTTTCTTGTTCAGTTTGACGAACTGGTCAAACTGGGCCACCACAGCGCGCCGCATGGCTTCAATTTCATGATCTTCAACACCCGGTTGCGGCAAGGGTGCGGCAGTTGCCATGAAGACTGACGATTGGACTTCGATGGCTTCAACGCGGGCGCGTTGGGTACCTTCGACCAATACCTTGACAGTGCCATCGGGCAGTTTGAGCATCTGCAAAATGTTGGCCATGCAACCGATACGATAAAGATCTTCCGGTTCCGGTTCATCTTTGGCCGCTGATTTCTGGGCAACGAGGAGAATGTTCTTGCCACCTTCCATCGCCATTTCAAGTGCTTTGATGGATTTTGGCCGGCCCACGAATAGCGGGATGACCATGTGCGGAAAGACGACAACATCGCGCAGCGGCAGCAGCGGCAGCTCGACGGTTTCCGGAAGCGAGTTGGGGTTCGACATTACGATGCCTTTGAAATAGGTATGAGCCCCTAAGTTGGGGCAGGAAACCGCAATTCAAGTCCCGGCTTAGTTAGAGCCCGAAACCTTTGGCTGATCGGCATAAATAAGTAGCGGCGGCGTGTCATTGGTGATCATATTTTCATCAATCACCACTTTTGAGACATTTTCCATGCCGGGGAGTTCGTACATCGTATCGAGTAGCGCATGTTCAAGAATAGAGCGCAGGCCGCGTGCTCCTGTCTTTCGATTCAGTGCCTTTTTTGCAATAGCAGAAAGAGCGCTTGGACGAATTTCCAATTCAACATCTTCCATGCTGAATAGTTTTTGATATTGCTTGATCAAGGCATTCTTTGGCTCAGTCAAGATTTGGATAAGTGCAGGCTCTTCCAACTCCTGTAAGGTGGCAACCACGGGCAGGCGACCGATTAGTTCGGGGATTAAGCCAAACTTGATCAGATCTTCCGGTTCGGCGTCGAGCAGAATCTGGCCGATTGCTTTTTTGTCTTCCTTGCTTTTAACCTCGGCGCCAAAGCCAATGCCGCCTTTTTCAGAACGGTTCTGAATAATTTTTTCCAGGCCGGCAAAAGCGCCACCACAAATGAACAGGATGTTGGTGGTGTCGACTTGAACGAAATCCTGGTTCGGATGCTTGCGGCCACCTTGTGGCGGAATCGAGGCAACCGTGCCTTCAATGAGCTTGAGCAATGCTTGCTGAACACCCTCACCGGAAACGTCGCGGGTAATCGATGGGTTATCGGATTTGCGGGAAATTTTGTCTATTTCGTCGATATAAACAATGCCCTGCTGCGCCTTTTCAATGTCGTAATCACATTTTTGCAGCAGTTTTTGGATGATGTTTTCAACGTCTTCACCGACGTAACCCGCTTCGGTCAATGTCGTGGCGTCGGCCATCACGAAGGGTACGTTGAGTAAGCGTGCCAAAGTCTGGGCGAGTAAGGTTTTGCCGGAACCAGTGGGTCCGACGAGCAGAATATTGCTCTTGGCAAGTTCGACTTCGCCAGCATGCTTGGCTGAGTGCCGTAGGCGTTTGTAGTGGTTGTAAACGGCAACGGCGAGAATCCGCTTGGCGACAACCTGGCCGATGACGTATTCATCGAGAATGGAGCAAATTTCTCGCGGGGTTGGCAAATCGGAGCGGACAGCCTTGGCGGCCTCTTCTGGCAACTCGTCATGGATAATGTCGTTGCAGAGCGCGATGCACTCGTCACAAATAAATACCGATGGACCGGCAATGAGTTTTTTCACTTCATGTTGGCTTTTGCCACAGAATGAACAATAGAGCAGTTTTTCCTGACCACCTTTAGACATTACTAGCTCCTGATTAAGCCGCGTCGCGGCGGGTCAATACCTTGTCGATCAAGCCGTATTCTGCTGCTTCGGCTGAAGATAGGAAGTTGTCGCGATCAGTATCTTTTTCGATGCGTTCCAGCGGTTGACCGCTGTGTTCAGCCATGATCCGGTTTAGGCGGTCACGAATCGACAGAATTTCCTTGGCGTGGATGGCGATATCTGATGCCTGACCCTGGAATCCGCCGAGTGGCTGGTGAATCATCACACGGGAGTTTGGTAGGGCAAAACGCTTGCCCTTGGCCCCGGCATTGAGTAGAAAAGCACCCATTGAGGCGGCCTGTCCGATACACAGCGTTGATACGTCCGGCTTAATGAACTGCATGGTGTCATAAATTGACATCCCCGCCGTTACTGAGCCGCCCGGTGAGTTGATGTAAAAATAAATATCCTTGTCCGGATTGTCCGCTTCAAGAAAAAGTAACTGAGCAACGACGAGGTTGGCCGTGATGTCGTTGACCGGGCCGACAAGAAATATCACGCGCTCTTTCAATAGGCGGGAATAGATGTCGAACGCCCGTTCGCCACGTCCGCTCTGTTCGATCACCATCGGGACCATGCCTAATGCCTGAGGATCCCAATTGTTTGCGTTGTCGATATTCATGTCAGCCCTTGTTTGTTGCATATATTCGTTACATTCAAGACGATTGTCGTTTCTACGACAAAGCCCAGATTACTGTTTTTGACCCATTAACTCATCAAAAGCTGCAGGCTTGTCAGTGACTTTTGCTTTGCCTAGCACCCATTCAACTACGTTGTTCTCAATTGCGACACCCTCGACTTCGCCCAGGCGCTGCGGTTGGGCGTAGTACCAACGAATGATTTCTTCCGGTTGTTCGTAGCTCTGTGCGGTTTCTTCGACCATTGTGCGAATTTGTTCCGGCGTTGCTTGCAGTTTTTCTGCTTTGACCAGCTCAGCAAGAATCAGACCCAGTGTGACGCGACGCTTGGCCTGGTCGGCAAACCACTCGGGTTGAATCGGGAAATCCTTATTTTTCATGCCGCGCTGTTCCATATCATGGCGGGCAGATTGCATCAGGCGTTGAATTTCCATGTCCACGAGCGAGGTCGGGACGGAAATCGGTGTGGCTTTGATCAGTGCTTCCATGACCTGATCTTTTAGCTTGGATTCGATGCGGCGCTTAACTTCACGCTTCAGATTGGCTTCAATTTCAGTCCGCATTTTTGCGACATCGCCATCGGCAATACCCATGCCTACAGCGAAGTCAGCATCAATTTCCGGCAGTTTCGGTGCTTGAACTTGCTTGACCGTAATTTCAAATTGAACCGTCTGGCCGGCTAAATCTTTGGCGTGGTAGTCATCCGGGAAGGCAAGATCGAAAGTTTTGGCGTCGCCAGTCTTGGCACCTTCAACCGCCTTTTCGAAATCTGGCAACATCGCGCCCTGGCCAAGGACAAAGGGGTAATCCGTAGCCTGTCCACCTTCGAAAGGTACGCCATCTTTCTTGCCCAGGAAGTCGATGACGACGCGATCTTCAATTGCCGCAGCGCGGTCGGTGTCTTCATAAGAGACACGTTGTTTACGCAGAATATCCAGTGTCTTGTCGATTTCAGCATCGCTGACTGCAAGCACTGGGCGTTCAATTTCTGCGGTCGATGTGTCGCCCAGGGTGATTTCCGGGTAAACCTCGAAAATGGCGGAAAATTCAAGATGCGTGGTGCTTTCCGTTACCTTCGGCTCAATACGAGGATAGCCGGCAACGCGCATTTTCTGGGTGGTGACAGCTTCGCCAAAAACGCGGTCCAGTTCTTCCGAAAGGACTTCGTGGCGAGCCTGGTCGCCATGCTGTTGCTTAACAATGCTAAAAGGCACCTTGCCCTGGCGGAAGCCGGACATCTTCATGTTTTTACCCATGCGTTTCAGGCGCTGTTCCATTTCTTTCTCGACATCGCTAATAGCAATGGAGAGGTCGACGCGACGTTCGAGTTCGTTAGCTTGTGCAGTAGTTGCTTCCATGAGAGTTCCTTGTGCCGACAGAGCCGAAAAATAAAGCCGCAAATTCTATCACGGTGAACTGAGCGCAGATTGGTCATGGCAACAGAGATGTGATGCAAAAATATCCAATAGCCTATTGACAGGGTTTTTGGCATGTCTATAATGCGGCCTTCTTTAGGCGGTTAGCTCAGTTGGTTAGAGCGCCACGTTGACATCGTGGAGGTCGTTGGTTCGATTCCAATACCGCCTACCAAAATTTCCGACGGAGCCGATTTGATGTTTTTCCGAACTTGCTGTTTTGTTCTGAAACCATAAACCGAGTCAGCTTTCGTTTGACCAAAAAGTGCGGCTCAGACCGCACTTTTTTTTTGCCTAGAGATCCGCCATGCCTGATATTCAATTGCCTGATGGTTCCATTCGTTCCTTTGAGCAACCGGTCACGATTGCTGAGGTTGCTGCCAGTATTGGCGCTGGTTTGGCGCGTGCTGCGCTGGCAGGTAAGGTTAATGGTAGGCTGGTCGATACCTCTTTCTGCATTGAAGAAAATGTTGAACTGGCGATTGTTACTGACAAGGATGCTGAAGGTCTCGAGATTATTCGGCATTCGACGGCGCATTTGCTCGCCCATGCGGTGAAAGAGTTGTTCCCGGATGCCCAGGTGACAATCGGTCCGGTTATTGAAAACGGGTTTTTCTACGACTTTGCCTACAAGCGTCCATTCACGCTGGATGACCTAGCTGCGATTGAAAAGCGAATGGCCGAATTGGCGAAAAAAGATATCCCGGTCAGTCGTGAGGTTGTAGGGCGTGATGAAGCGGTGACGTTTTTCCTTGGCAAGGGCGAGAAATACAAGGCCGAGTTGATCGGCGCTATTCCTGCGGGTGAGCAGGTTTCGCTGTATCGTGAAGGTGATTTCGTTGACCTTTGTCGCGGTCCGCATGTTCCGACAACCGCCAAGCTAAAGGTTTTCAAGCTGATGAAATTGGCGGGCGCCTATTGGCGGGGCGATCATCGCAACGAGCAATTACAGCGTATTTACGGTACGGCCTGGGCTAAAAAAGAGGATCTTGACGTTTATTTGCATATGTTGGAAGAAGCTGAGAAGCGCGATCATCGCCGACTTGGTAAGCAGTTTAATCTCTTTCATATGCAGGATGAGGCGCCGGGACTTGTTTTCTGGCACCCGAAGGGCTGGGCGATCTGGCAGGAAATTGAGCAATACATGCGATCGGTCTATCGCAACAACGGTTATCAGGAAGTGCGTTGCCCGCAAATCCTCGATAAAACGTTGTGGGAGAAGTCTGGTCACTGGGAGCACTATAAGGACAATATGTTCACGACCTCGTCGGAGAGTCGTGATTACGCGGTCAAGCCAATGAACTGTCCGGGGCATGTTCAGGTCTTTAATGCCGATCTTCGTTCCTACCGCGAATTGCCGCTACGTTATGGTGAGTTTGGTTCGTGTCATCGTAATGAGCCGGCGGGAGCCTTGCATGGTCTGATGCGGGTACGTGGCTTTGTGCAGGATGATGGTCATATTTTCTGCACCGAGGATCAAATTGAGGCAGAGGTTACTGTCTTCAACGCGCTGGTGCAAAAAGTCTATGCCGATTTTGGTTTTAATGACGTGGCGGTGAAGTTGGCCTTGCGTCCAGAGAGTCGCGTCGGCTCCGACGCGGTTTGGGAGAAGGCAGAAGAAGCGTTGCGTGGCGGTTTGCGCGCCTCGGGTCTGGAATGGACTGAACTGCCGGGAGAAGGGGCTTTCTACGGCCCAAAAATTGAATTTCACATTAAGGATGCTATTGGGCGTTCCTGGCAGTGCGGTACGATGCAGGTTGATTTTTCGATGCCTGGTCGTCTTGGTGCGGAATATGTTGCGGCCAACGATGAACGTAAAGTGCCCGTCATGTTGCACCGAGCCATCCTTGGTTCATTGGAGCGATTTATTGGCATTCTGATCGAGAATTTCTCCGGTGCTTTGCCGTTGTGGTTGGCGCCCGTTCAGATAGTTGTGTTGAATATTTCGGAAAAGCAGGCCGATTACGCCGCAGAGTTAGCGCAAAAGCTGCATCAGGCAGGTTTCAGGGCCGAGGCTGATTTGCGCAATGAGAAGATTACCTATAAAATTCGAGAACATAGCTTGAATCGACTGCCCTATCAGCTAGTTGTAGGTGATAAAGAAAAAGCAGATGGGCTGGTGGCCGTGCGTACTCGCGGTGGTCAGGATCTCGGACAAATGTCTGTGAATGAACTGGTCAAGCGACTTCAGGATGAAGTCGCATCGCGAAGTGGCACGGCTTAATTATTGATGTTTTCGGGGGTTTTACCATAGCTCAGAACAAGGCGCATCGCCTCAACGAAGAAATTACCGTGCCGGAGATTCGTCTCCAGGGTGTCGAAGGTGAGCAGCTGGGTGTGATGAGCATTCGGGCTGCCCTGCAATTGGCAGAAGAGGCTGGGGTGGATCTCGTAGAGATCGCGCCGCTCGCCAAGCCGCCTGTTTGTCGTGTGATGGATTACGGCAAGTTTAAGTATCAAGAACAAAAGCGCGCGCACGAAGCCAAGTTGAAGCAGAAGCAGGTCCAGGTCAAAGAAGTCAAATTGCGCCCGGGTACTGACGAAAATGATTATCAGATCAAGCTCAGAAACATGACGCGCTTCCTGGAGGAAGAAGACAAAGTTAAAGTGACTTTGCGCTTCCGCGGTCGAGAAATGGCGCATCAGGAGTTTGGTATGCGTCAGTTGGAGCGGATCAAGGCTGACCTCGAGGCAATTGGCCAGGTTGAGCAGATGCCGAAGATGGAAGGGCGCCAGATGATCATGATCATCGCTCCGGCCAAGAAGAAACCGTAATTCGTAGTACCTATAAGTGCTTTCGGGTAATGGAAGCGTTCCCGCCGGGAACCACCTGACGGCATGTCATTAAGGAGCAGAAAATGCCCAAAATGAAAACCAAAAGTAGCGCCAAGAAGCGCTTCAAGGTCCGCGCTGGTGGGAGTATCAAGCGTGGTCAAGCCTTTAAGCGTCACATCCTGACCAAGAAGACCACCAAAGTGAAGCGCCATTTGCGCGGTTCTGCCGCTGTTAACGAGCGCGACGTCGCATCCGTCCGCGCCATGATGCCCTACGCATAAGGAGATAGAAGATGCCTAGAGTTAAACGTGGTGTAACGGCGCGCGCGCGCCACAAGAAGATTCTCGTTCAGGCCAAGGGTTACCGCGGTCGTCGCAAGAATGTATATCGCATTGCTAAACAGGCGGTGATGAAGGCTGGTCAATATCAGTATCGTGACCGTCGCCAGCGCAAGCGCCAGTTCCGCTCTCTGTGGATTGCTCGTATTAATGCTGCAGCGCGTGAGCTGGGCATGAAGTACAGCACTTTCATGAATGGTCTAAAGAAGGCCAATATCGAAGTTGACCGCAAAGTTTTGGCTGATCTGGCTGTCTTCGATCAGCCGGCTTTTGCAGCTCTGGCCAATCAGGCCAAGGCACAGCTCGGCGCCTGAGCGAAAGCGTAATTAAAAAAAGGAGGCGAAAGGCCCCTTTTTTGTTGGTGGTTCTGTTGGTGGAAGTCTATGGAAAATCTCGATCAAATCGTTAGCGAAGCACAATCGGCCTTCGCTGCAATTTCTGACCCCGATGCACTGGAGCAGGTAAAAGCCCGTTTCCTTGGCAAGAGTGGTCAAATTACTGAACTTCTCAAAGGTTTGGGCAAATTGCCGCCGGATGAGAAGAGGACCGCCGGGGCTGCAATCAATCGTGCTAAGGAGGCGGTTGAGGCAGCGCTGAATGTGCGCCGAGAAGGCATTCGCAAGGTAGCCCTGCAGGCGCGTTTGGCTGAAGAGGCGCTAGATGTGACGCTGCCAGGTCGCGCTGAAGCGCGGGGTGGTCTGCATCCGGTGACGCGGACGCTTGAACGCATCGAATCATTGTTCCGATCAATCGGCTTTGAAGTGGCTGATGGCCCCGAAATTGAAACCGATTTTTATAATTTTACGGCATTGAATACCCCGGAAGATCACCCGGCCCGTTCAATGCACGACACGTTTTATCTTCAGGATGCTGACGGCAAAGTCGCCGATGATGTGCTTCTGCGTACTCATACTAGCCCGATTCAGGCGCGTTACATGCAGGCACATGTGGCTCGCTACGGTCAACTGGAGAAAATGCCGGAAATTCGTATCATTGCGCCGGGCCGGGTCTATCGTGTCGATTCCGATGCGACTCATTCGCCGATGTTCCATCAAGTTGAGGGTTTGTGGGTGGGCGAGGGGGTCTCTTTCGCGGACCTGAAAGGCGTCATCGCCAATTTTCTGCGCAGCTTTTTCGAGAGCGATGACCTGAAAGTTCGCTTCCGCCCATCCTTCTTTCCGTT
The DNA here is from genome assembly GCA_964561415.1 of uncultured Dechloromonas sp. Lineage (GTDB taxonomy): Bacteria > Pseudomonadota > Gammaproteobacteria > Burkholderiales > Rhodocyclaceae > Azonexus. Next base: position 14,356 of record CAZLPR010000011.1, read on the forward strand.
TACCGAGCCATCTGCTGAAATTGACGTCGCCTTCATGAGCGGCCCGCTCGAAGGCCGCTGGCTGGAAATTGCAGGTTGCGGCATGGTTCATCCTGATGTTCTGCGCATTGCCGGCATTGATCCAGAAAAGTACACCGGCTTTGCCTTCGGCTTTGGCCCGGATCGCCTGACGATGTTGCGTTATGGCGTCAATGACCTGCGTCTGTTTTTTGAAGGCGACCTTCGTTTCTTGAGGCAATTCGTATGAAATTTTCCGAATCCTGGCTGCGTACCCTCGTCGACCCCAAGCTGTCTAGCGAGGAGCTTTCTCATCTGCTGACGATGGCTGGCCTTGAAGTCGAGGAGTTAGATCCGGTTGCGCCGGCGTTTAATGATGTTGTTGTGGCTCATGTTTTGGAAGTGACCAGGCATCCTGATGCCGACCGGTTAAATGTCTGTAGAGTCGATACCGGTCGTGGTGAGCCAATAGTCATCGTTTGTGGTGCCCCCAACGTTGCTGTCGGTCTGCGTGTTCCCTGCGCCTTGCCTGGTGCAACGTTGCCTGGCGATTTCGTCATCAAAGTTGCCAAGGTGCGCGGTGTTGAATCCTCTGGCATGCTTTGTTCTGCCAAGGAACTCGGTATTGCTGAAGAAGCCGCCGGGTTGTTGGTCCTGCCGTTTGATGCCCCTGTTGGTCAATCGATTCGTCAATACCTTGATCTTGATGACCTGTTATTCACTTTGAAGTTGACGCCGAACCGTGCTGATTGCCTTTCGCTGTTAGGTATCGCTCGTGAAGTCGCGGCGATTACGAATTTGCAGGTTAGCCCGTTAAGTATCCCTGAAGTTACCGCAAGCATCGTCGATCAGCGCAATATTATTCTTGACGCGCCGGAGGCTTGCCCACTTTATTTCGGTCGTGTTCTTAAAGGGTTAAATGCAAAGGCGCCGACCCCTGAGTGGATGAAACGTCGCCTTGAGCGTAGCGGTATTCGCGCCATCACCGCCTTGGTTGATGTAACGAATTATGTCATGCTCGAAATCGGCCAGCCATTACATGTTTTTGATAATACCAAGTTGCATGGGGTTGTACATGTGCGTATGGCTCAGCCTGATGAAAAATTGCTATTGCTGAACGAGCAAACGATCACCATTGCAAGCGATATCCTGGCGATAGCTGATGATGCCAAGCTACTCGCTATGGCTGGCATCATGGGTGGCGAAGAAAGTGGCGTCACGCTTGAAACTACCGACATCTTTCTCGAATCGGCTTTCTTTGCACCGAAGGCGATTGCGGGCCGTGCTCGCCGCTACGGGTTTGGTTCTGAAGCATCGCACCGCTTTGAGCGTGGAGTTGATTTTGGCAGCACTCGTCGTGCCATTGAACGTGCCACTGCATTAATTCTTGAGGTTTGTGGCGGTGCGGCTGGACCGGTGGTTGAAGCCAGTGCAGAAGTGCCGGCCCGTCATCCCGTGTGTCTACGTACCGGGCGAGCGGTTAAAGTGCTTGGTATGGTCATCTCCGCCGAGCAGATTGCTAAGCTCTTCTCCAGTCTTGCTCTTCAATTCACCCGTGATGGTGATGATTTTTGGGTGCAGCCACCAACGTGGCGTTTCGATATTCAAATTGAAGAAGATTTGATTGAAGAAATAGCACGTCTCTACAGCTACGAAAATATCCATTCTTCCGCGCCACGCGGTCAGCTTTCGATGCTTGTGCAACCGGAAACTCAACGTTCACAAGCTTCCGTTAGGCAGGTGTTGGTCGACCGCGGTTACCAGGAAGTAATTAATTTTGCATTTGTCGAAGAGGGTTGGGAGGCTGATTTTGCGGCAAATACCGATCTGATTCGATTGGCTAACCCGATTGCAAGCCAGATGGGTGTCATGCGGTCAACCCTGTTTGGTGGCCTTATTTCCAACTTGCTCACCAATCTTAAGCGTAAGCAGAGCCGTGTTCGTCTGTTTGAAACTGGTCGCATATTTACGCGCGTCAATCAAGGTGGCCTGGTGGATGGTTTTCATCAGCCACGGAAGTTGGCAGTATTGGGCTATGGTAGTGCACTGCCGGAAGGGTGGGGCGATAGCGGTCGAAAAATCGATTTTTACGACCTGAAAGGCGATCTCGAAGCCTTGCTGGCGCCGGCTAGACCATGTTTTGAAAAAATACAGCATCCGGCTTTGCATCCTGGTCGAGCGGCAAGGATACTGCTTGATGGGTGTGATGTTGGCTGCATAGGCGAATTGCACCCGGAATGGGTTCAGAAATACGATCTTCCGTTTTCGCCGGTAATGTTTGAGGTTGATTTCGATGCTATCAGAGCCACAAATATTCCTTCGTATATTGAAGTATCGAAATTTCCTGGGGTGGTCCGCGATCTCGCCATTGTTGTTGATCAGAGCCTTGCTCTACAAACACTTCTGGATGGTTTAAAGGGACATTTGCCGGCACTGGTGAATGACGTCCAGTTGTTTGATCTTTATGTCGGCAAAGGGGTTGCTGAAAATAAGAAAAGCCTTGCTTTACGGATAGTTATGCAAGATACTCAACGCACTTTGCTAGATTCGGAAGTTGATGCTGCTATGCAGCAACTGGTGTCTTGTCTGGGGCGAGCATTCGGTGCTCAACTGCGTGCATGATGGAAAAAACAACGATGACGCTCACCAAAGCCGAACTCGCCGATCTGTTGTTCGAAACAGTAGGCCTCAACAAGCGCGAGGCTAAAGATATGGTTGAAGCTTTTTTTGAAGAGATTCGAAATTCGCTGGAAACCAGCGATGGTGTAAAACTCTCAGGTTTCGGTAACTTCCAATTGCGAGATAAGCCGCAGCGTCCCGGACGTAACCCAAAGACAGGGCAGGAAATCCCAATTACCGCGCGTCGTGTAGTTACTTTTCATGCCAGCCAAAAATTGAAGTCTGATGTTGAGCTAACGTTCGATGGAACCACGTCCTAAGGTGACTTCCGGCGAGGAGTTGCCGCCGATTCCAGCCAAGCGCTATTTCACTATTGGTGAAGTTAGTGAACTTTGTGGTGTAAAACCACATGTTCTGCGTTATTGGGAACAGGAATTCAATCAGCTCAAGCCAGTCAAGCGGCGTGGTAATCGCCGTTATTACCAGCATCACGAAGTTTTGTTGGTTCGCCGTATTCGAGAGCTTTTATATAGTCAAGGATTTACCATTAGCGGTGCGCGTAATCGTCTTGACGAAAGCTCAGTAAGTGAGGCGGTAGTTGTTGGTAAGCAAGATGTGTTAAAAGCAACCGGTGGGTTGCGCAATGAATTTCAATCCATTATTAATTTGTTGCGCTTATAGCTTTCTGTCTTTTCGCGTATAATTCTCAGCTTGTCGGGGCGTAGCGCAGCCTGGTAGCGCACTTGCATGGGGTGCAAGGGGTCGCGAGTTCGAATCCCGCCACGCCGACCATTGATAGCAAAAGCCCAGAGCCGTAAGGTTCTGGGCTTTTTTGCATTTTGTGCCGAAGATGAGCACACACCTCCAGGTGCGCCTCGTCACGAGCTGTTCACGGTGAGCGGGCTGATTCACCTGCGCATGTGCGCTGCCCGATGCGGAATGCGGCAGGCAGGCGCAGGGATTGAATCGCAAGCCCATGCACTGACAGCGATGAAATCCTAGCTGCGTTGCGCGGGCATGAAGACAACGCCGTTGGAAAGGCTCAATGCATGTGCTGGCGGACCGCTGAGGAGGGTGCATGCGATAAAACCGGTGGATTGAACTGGCAGGCTACCCGTGAACGTTCAAGGCCAACCGCACTGCAATTGATACCAGGCCCCCGCAAGCCTCAAGTGAGTGGTGAGCGGGAGGTTATCTGATGATTGCGTCGGCTGGCTATTTACACACCACGGCGGTCATTTGGCGGAAATCGCAGGACTCTCGGGGCCGGAGATCCGCGCCAGGTTGTCGGCCAGCGTTGCGGCGGACAGCTCACCCGCGCGCATTGCGGCCAACCGGCCTTGGCTGTCATAGAACAGTGTGGTGGGTAGAGCCTTGTCGCCCAGGCTGCTGCCCAGTTGGGAGGCTTGGTCCAGCACAACATCGGCATGCGGCAAACCATGCTGGTTGGCAAAGCGTGTGACGACATCGGGCGCCTCGCCCTGGTTGACCCACAGAAAGCGGATTTGTGGCTTTGTATTGCGCGCTTGCAGCAGCACCGGCATCTCGCGCCTGCAGGGCGGGCACCAGCT
>CAZLPR010000012.1:0-1226 GCA_964561415.1 uncultured Dechloromonas sp.
CCGGCGAGGAACTGGACGCCACCGTCGCCAACATGCGCTTCATCAAACCGCTCGACATTGATCTGATCGTTGAACTCGCCGGGAACCATTCCTTGCTCGTCAGCATCGAAGAGAATGCTGTGATTGGTGGTGCGGGCTCTGAAATCGAGCGCGTCTTGGCCGAACGTGGGCTGAAAGTCCCACTTCTCCGCCTCGGCCTGCCAGACCGCTTCATTGATCACGGTGAGCAAAGCCAGCTGCTGGCTGAACTCGGCCTCGATAAAAACGGCATCGTGGGTGCAGTCAATAAAATGCGTGCCCGAACCAACACCCAATAACTAATCAAAGAACAGCCAATGAACACCCCAACAACAACTATCCCCGATGTTCAAAATTCCGCCGACACACGCCAACTGGCGATCAACAAAGTCGGCATCAAGGCGATTCGCCATCCGATCAAAGTGCAGGATAAATCAGTTGGCGTGCAACATACGATCGCCGTTTTCAACATGTACGTCGGCCTGCCGCACAACTTCAAGGGAACGCACATGTCGCGTTTCGTCGAGATCCTCAACAGCCACGAACGTGAAATTTCGGTCGAAAACTTCCCCGTCATGCTGCGCGATATGCTGCTCAAACTCGAAGCCGAAACCGGTCACATCGAGATGAACTTCCCCTATTTCATCAACAAGACCGCGCCGATTTCCGGCGTCCAGAGCCTGATGGATTACGACGTCACTTTTATCGGCGATATCGCCGACGGCAAAATCATCACCTCCGTCAAAGTCGTCGTTCCGGTCACCAGCCTTTGCCCGTGTTCGAAGAAAATTTCCGAATACGGCGCCCACAACCAGCGCTCGCACGTCACCGTCACCGCACGCACCAATGACTTTGTCTGGATCGAAGAAATCGTCCAGCTCGTCGAACAGGAAGCTTCCTGCGAATTATTTGGCCTGCTCAAGCGACCCGATGAAAAATACGTCACCGAACGCGCCTACGACAATCCGAAGTTCGTCGAAGACATGGTCCGCGACGTCGCCGCCCGCCTGAATGCTGAAGCTCGCATTGATTCGTATATCGTCGAATCAGAAAATTTTGAGTCGATCCACAATCACTCAGCCTATGCACTGATCGAAAAAGACAAAATACAGGCTTGAAATTAATTGCTGCGGTCAACGCCCAATAATGGGCGAAAACCAGAAACAAAAAAGGGCGCCGAAGCGCCCTTTCGCTATCCATCTTTCAAT
>CAZLPR010000012.1:1236-18066 GCA_964561415.1 uncultured Dechloromonas sp.
AGCGCCCTTTTTTCTTTCCGAAGCAATCGCTTAAGCAGCAGCAACGCCCGGCTTGACCTTGCGAACCAGTTTTTCCTTGATCCGTGCGGACTTGCCTGAACGCTCACGCAAGTAGTACAGCTTGGCGCGACGGACATCACCACGACGCTTCACTTCAACCGAAGCGACCAGCGGGGAATGCGTCTGGAAAGTACGCTCGACGCCTTCACCGGACGAAATTTTACGAACGGTAAAAGCCGAGTTCAGACCACGGTTACGCTTGGCGATAACAACGCCTTCGAAAGCCTGCAGACGTTCGCGCGTGCCTTCCTTAACCTTGACCTGAACGACGATGGTGTCGCCCGGCGCAAAATCAGGAAGGGTTTTACCCAAACGGGCAATTTCTTCTTGTTCCAGTTGTTCAATCAGGTTCATGTGAGATCCTTAAAATTTTATAAACACTTACTCACCGCATTGCTCCTCTCCGACGATTTCCGTGAGGAGTTGCGTTTCCTCCGCGCTCAACACGCGGTGCGCCAGCAAATCCGGCCGGCGCTTCCGGGTTCGAGCCAGCGACTGCTTCAGTCGCCAGCGACGAATTCTTTTATGGTCGCCGGACAACAACACATCCGGCACTTTTTGACCTGCATAAATCTCGGGTCGCGTGTAATGCGGACAATCCAGCAAACCCGCGACAAACGAATCTTCAACCGCCGAAGCAGCATCATTCAAGACCCCCGGCAACTGACGGACAACGGCATCAATCAACGCCATCGCCGGCAACTCGCCACCGGAAAGCACAAAATCCCCGATCGAAATTTCTTCATCGACACAGCGCTCGATCAAACGCTCATCAATCCCTTCATAACGACCGCAAAGCAGGATCAATCCTTCTTCACCGGTCGCCAACTGCATCACTCGCTCATGCGTCAGCGACGCACCCTGCGGCGAGAGGTAGATCACTCGGCTTTTCGCCAAGCCCGCCACACGCTGCTCAAGCTTCGCAGCGGCAATCGTTTTCTCCAGCGGCCCCGGCTGCATCAACATGCCCGGCCCGCCACCAAAGGGACGATCATCGACTCTACGCCAGGCGTTCTCAGCAAAATCACGCGGATTCCAGCCTCGCCAGACCCAACGCCGCTCTTCCAGCGCCCGCCGAGTAATTCCGCTTTGCGTCACAGCGACAAACATTTCCGGAAAAATGGTCACGCAGTCAAAACGAATCACCAGTCGCTGCCCCACTCCACACGAATGAGACCTGCCTCTTTCTCTACCGCCAAAACAACTGCGGCAACAAACGGCAACAAGCGTTCGGAAGCATCATCAGCAACAACACGCAAGACCGAACTGGCTCCGGTTTCAATCAGGCCGGCCACCTTGCCCAGCCGCTCGTCAGCAGTATTGATGACATCCAGCCCAATTAGATCAGACCAGTAAAACTCACCTTCTTCAGTTGTCGGCAAAGCAGAACGCGGCGCACCCACCATAACGCCTTTCATGGCTTCAGCCGCAGTCCGGTCAACAACTCCGTCAAGCAACACTACCAAGCCATTATTGTGAGTTTTCAAGCGTTTTAGCTTGCACTCAGACCATGACAAGCCATCCCGACTAATCCACCAAACGGGCATTTCAGCCCAGGCCAGCGGATCATCACCAAACGGGTGCAACCTTAGCCAGCCCTGCATTCCGTAAGGGTCGGCAAGCCGACCCAACACGACAATCTCTTCACTGGCCAAAGCAGATACTACTTAAGCGACCTGCTGGGCAGCGTGTTGCTTGACCAGACGGGCAACAGTCGGCGACAGCTGGGCGCCCTGACCTTGCCAATAGGCGAGACGATCAGTTGCAACGCGCAGGCTTTCTGCATTACCGGAAGCTACCGGATTGTAAAAACCGATACGCTCAACGAAACGACCATCACGGCGATTGCGTGAGTCGGTAACAACCATGTTGTAGAAGGGGCGCTTCTTGGCGCCACCACGGGCAAGACGGATAACAACCATGGGAAATCTTTCGTTAGCTGGAAAAAAGACCCAAGATTATAGCTCTTTCACAAGGAAAAACAAGCCACTTGAAGGCGTCAAATAGGCGCTACCGGAAAACCGGATTACGTCTAAAAACACCGCCAACAATCCGAATGCCGGAAGTAAAAACAAAATTTTTTGTTATTCTCAGCGGGCAATGATTACACCACCAGCAAGCTCCTCATCGCCAGCACCTGAAGCCATCACCAAAAACCTGCTTGAGTGGCTGGCTCTAGCGTACAACCGTACGGGCGCAGAGGATCCAAACGTGCTTTACGAGCAAACGCTGCTCTTGCGCCAAGTCCCCATTCCGATGGCCCAACGCGTCAAGCTTCTCGATCTTTTGTACAGCCAGACCGAACGTGTCGTCAGCGCCGAATTGCGAACGCTCCATGAGATTTCCTTGCCTGCCTCACGCAAACTACGGCAGCGCATGAAGCTGGTACTCGACCTACTGGCGACACTAACCCAGGATTATTTCAATACACTGGCCGAATTATTCGATCCCGACGGCAATAACACGCTGCGCGCACCTCAACTCTCTCTTCGCCGCGCCATGGAAGCTATTGCCTGGCAAATCAGGATCAATCATTTGCTTGCCTCACCACCCAGTCTTGGTCTCTGGCAACAACTCCATGCTGTCTTCCGCAACGCCCAGCGCCTCGGCCTGGAGCACACCCCAGGATCTCGGCACGATGCAAGCATCCAGCGCATCTATACCAATATTTTATTAGCCGCAATTGCTCAGCCAGCCTCGTTCTCATCGACGGAACTTGAGTTCATTAACGACTACATCGAGCAAAGCCCGCTGGAGATTGAACTGGAAAAAACGCCGGCACTCAACAAAACAGGACTTTTCTGGATAGATCCGAGCAAGGATTTTCCCGCTCACGCGTTGATTCGGCGGATACCTGCAAACGATATTAACGTCCTCTATTTTTCCTGCGATGCGCTTGTCCAGGCCACTGCCAAGCATCTAGCCCAAATAAAACAAGGGGTTTCCGCCGCAAGTCTTGGTTTGCCGGCATTTGCCGAGACGCATGCCGGGCAAGGCGTTTTGCAACGTCTCAAGGTGCTTTGGGGACATCCTGGCAAACGAAAATTCCCCAGGCGCCGCCAATCCTACCGAGCTCATCTCTGCGTTGGCCTGGGCAAGCTCTGGCAACTGATCAAATCACCGGCAGAAAAGGCTGAAGTGAGTGAGTGGATGGTCACCAACGAAAGCCCGGATGGCTATGCCTTGATGCATATTTCCGGCAACACCAACGGCTTGCATGTCGGCGACATTATTGCGCTGCAAGCACTGGGGGAGCATGTTGAAACACCCGCCGCCTGGCACGTCTGCCTTATTCGCTGGGCCATCTCGGAAAACCCCGAACATATTGAGCTTGGCCTCGAATTGCTTGCCCCACACGCCATCGCAGCAGAAATCGCACATCCATCAACATTTGCTGCGGGCAAAATTGCTGCTCTGATCCTTCCGAAAATTCCACCTTTGCGTCCATTTGAATCTTTGGTCATACCAAGCGGAATATTGAAAGAAAATACCCGAAAAATCATTCTGATTGTCGAAGATAAAAATCTTGAAATTCGCGAAATTTGTACCACGCACTTGGCTGAGCAAACCAGTGCCATCGAAATTTTTAACGTTTCGCCGGATTATTTACCCTAGCAACAATCAAACCGCCAAACAAGACGACCGCCCAGGATAGTTGCAACCAGACGAGAAAAATCGGAAAAGCAGCAAACGCGCCGTAGATGCTCTTGAGCATTGCAGAACTCGCCAAATAGAGTTCAAAAATTTTCTGCATGGCGGAAAAAGCCAGCGCAGCAAAGATACCTCCCATAAGTGCAGCACGGCGCGTCACCTCGGCATTCGGCACGGCATAATAAAGAAACGAAAAAAACAGCATCAGCAAAACCATCGAAACGGCTTTCAATACCCATTGGCGGAACCAGACAGGTTGATCAAACAAACCTAGAGAGGCACTCACCGCTAACGACATGACAGCTGCCAGCGCCCCCAGGGCAAAAGGCCAAACAACCATCGCGAAGGCATACAGACGCAAGCGGGGAAACAATGGGCGCGGATTCACGCGCCAGAGATTGTTAAACGCCCGCTCGATCGTATTCATCAACAAAAAAGCCGTGACGCTGAGGATAGCAATGCCGGCCACGGTCAACTGCTGAGCCTTGTGCGAAAAACGACTGATACTGCCAGCTATCGCCCCTGCCGCACCACTCGGCAATAAGCTCTCCCGAATCAAAGAGTCAAGACGCGTAATCAGCACGCCCAGATAAGGCACAGCATCGGCCACCGACAACACAACTGTCACCAATGGAATTAACGCCATCAGCGTCGTAAACGCCAGCGCAGAACTGGTTTGCAGCATATTCTCGCTCAGGAAGCGCTGAAAGATATTGGCACTGCCAGGTTGCCAAGTCCGCGTTCGACGATTACGAGAGTACGTTTGCATGGGCCGTATAATAGCCGACCATGCAAGACATACTTATTCTCTACTACAGCCATCATGGCTCTGTTCGCGCCATTGCCGAACGTATTGCGCGCGGCATTGAATCGGTGCCTGACATGCAGGCACGCCTTCGTACCGTGCCCAAAATTTCGACTATTTGTGAAGCGAGCGCCGCCCCCGTTCCCGAGTATGGCGCGCCTTATGTCGAGCTCGCCGATCTCGAAGAATGCGTCGGCCTCGCTCTTGGCAGCCCGGTGCGCTTTGGCAACATGGCGGCGCCGATGAAATACTTCTGGGATGGCACCGTCGCCGCCTGGCAGAACGGCACACTGGCCGGCAAACCAGCCTGTGTTTTTACAGCGAGCAGCAGCCAACACGGCGGCAACGAAACGACGCTGCTCTCGATGATGCTACCGCTACTACACCATGGCATGCTGCTTATCGGACTACCTTTCACCCAGCCCGAGCTATCGATGACCACAACAGGCGGCACGCCTTACGGCCCAAGCCATATTTCAGGCACCAGTGGCAATCCGGTGCTTTCCGATAGCGAAAGCCGGCTCGCCTTTATTCAAGGGCAACGCCTGGCAAATCTTGTAAAAAAACTGAGTCGACCGTGACAATTTTGCGTTATCAATTGATTACCAGCAGCAGCCTTATCGCCCTGATTTTTCTCTGCCTTATTTGGGAAGGCTGGCTAGCACCATTACGACCGGGCGGCTCCTGGCTGATACTTAAAGCTGTATTTTTATTAATTCCACTCTTCGGCATCCTGCGCGGCAAGCGCTACACCTATAAGTGGCTATCGCTTTTCATCCAGTTCTATCTGCTGGAAGGCGCTCTGCGTGCCACCAGCGATAGCGGGCTAACGCAATGGCTGGCGTTGGGCGAAGTTGCGTTGGCGACGACTATTTTCGTAACGACAATTCTCTATATTCGGGCAACCCGCATAACACCCAAAGAAAAAGCCGCCCAGCCAAGCTGAACGGCCTTTCGGTGAAACCCGGGAATCAGATATCGCCCTGCGCTCGCACCTTATCGAAGGTCGTATGAAGTTTGTTGAGCGCGTTGAGATAAGAGCGCGCCGAAGCAATCACGATATCAGTATCGGCTCCGTTACCATTCACAATACGCCCTTCTTTGGCCAGCCGCGTCGTCACCTCACCCTGCGCATCCGTACCGGTTGTAATCGCATTCACTGAATAAAGCATGAGCTCCGCACCACTACTGACAATGCTCTCGATCGCCTTATAGGTGGCATCAACCGGACCGCCACCACCGGCCTCGCCCTTCCGCTCGACACCACCAACACTGAGGATCACCTTGGCGTAGGGCATTTCTCCAGTTTCCGAACAGACATTCGAATAAACCAGCTTGTAATATTCCTGATCGGGTGTAACGACCTCATCGGACACCAGGGCATGGAGGTCTTCGTCGAATATCTCGTGCTTACGGTCAGCCAACTCCTTGAAGCGGGCAAAAGCAGCATTAACCGCCTCGTCACTCGCCAACTCTATGCCTAATTCCTGGAGGCGACTCTTGAACGCATTACGCCCCGAATGCTTGCCGAGAACGAGCTTGTTCTGCGTCCAGCCGACATCCTGAGCGCGCATGATTTCATAGGTTTCGCGGTGCTTCAGTACGCCATCCTGATGGATACCGGATTCGTGAGCAAAAGCATTAGCGCCCACTACGGACTTGTTCGGCTGTACCGGATAACCGGTAATCTGCGAGACCAGCTTGGACGCCGGCACGATCTGCGTGGCGTCAATTCGGGTTTCCACCGGGAAAACATCACTGCGCGTCCGCACCGCCATGACAATTTCCTCGAGCGCCGCATTCCCCGCCCGCTCGCCCAGACCATTAATTGTGCACTCAACCTGTCGCGCTCCGGCCAAAATGGCAGCCAATGAATTGGCCACTGCCAACCCAAGGTCGTTATGGCAATGCACTGACCACACCACTTTATCAGCATTGGGCACGCGTTCGATGAGCTGACGAATTGTCTCGGCATACTGACTGGGAATATTGTAGCCAACAGTGTCCGGCACATTGATCGTCGTCGCCCCAGCCTTGATCACCGCATCAAAAATACGACAAAGAAAATCGATCTCTGAGCGCCCAGCGTCTTCTGCCGAAAATTCGACATTATTAGTGTATTCACGCGCCCAACCAATCGACTTAACAGCTTGCTCAACCACCTGATCCGGCGTCATACGCAACTTCTTTTCCATATGAATGGATGAAGTTGCGATAAATGTATGAATCCGGCCTGATTTTGCCGGCTTAATCGCCTCACCAGAGCGCCGGATATCGTTCTCATTGGCGCGCGCCAGAGAACAAATGGTTGCATCCTTGATCGTCTGAGCTATCGAGAAAATAGCGTCAAAATCCCCCGGAGAAGCGGCAGCAAAACCAGCCTCGATCACATCAACACGCATTTTTTCAAGTTGCCGCGCAACCCGAATTTTTTCTTCCTTGGTCATCGAAGCGCCAGGACTCTGCTCACCATCGCGCAAGGTGGTATCAAAAATAACCAGATGTTGTTTCATTTGTAACTCCGAGTTGTCACAGCGGCTTACGTTTAAGCAGACCAATTGCGGCCTGCACATAGCCGGACAAACCGTAAAGAAGAAAAAATCCAAAGAGCGTCATTTCAGGACTAATCGAGACCAGCGCAAAACCCAGCACGATCGCAGCGATCACAAAAAATGGAACACTTTTACGCAGATTGATGTCTTTGAAGCTGTAATAGCGAACATTGGAAACCATCGTCACACCGGCGAAGATAGTTAATCCACAAGCTAACCAACGAATATCGGGACCCGAAACCCCTGAAACGATCATCACCCAAACCAGACCAGCCACCAAAGCGGCTGCGGCCGGTGAGGGCAACCCCTGAAAATAGCGCTTATCCATGACTTCCAGCGTTGTATTAAAACGTGCTAGCCGCAATGCTGCGCCGGCGCAGTAAATAAATGCCGCAATCCAGCCGAGGCGCCCCATATCCCGCAGCGCCCACTCGTAAATAACCAGTGCCGGAGCTGCGCCAAAGCTGACCATATCCGACAGCGAGTCATATTCAGCGCCAAAGGCTGACTGAGTATTGGTCATTCGCGCGACACGACCATCGAGACCGTCCAACACCATGGCAATAAAAATTGCCATCGCTGCCCGTTCAAAATCGCCCTGCATCGCCTGGACGATAGCAAAAAACCCGGCAAAAAGTGCGGCGGTGGTAAACAGGTTGGGCAGCAAATAAATACCGCGCCGCTTAATTTCGGGATTAAACAGAACTTTGCGAGGCTTGCGTTCAATCATTGATTACACGAATCCAGCGAAATAATTGGGAGAGGATACACCTTTTCGCCACCATCGATTTCCAGAAGCGACAAGGGCGATGCAGGATTCTGCACCGCCCAAAGCGAATATTCCTGGATCAAACCGGGCGTTCATTACCTTAATACTGAAACGCCCAGTTCAAACCCGCTATTACCAATCAGTTCTTGGACTGATCGACCAGCTTGTTTTTCTTGATCCAAGGCATCATGTCACGCAACTGACCACCAACGGTCTCAATCGGATGCACTGCATTCAGACGCCGACGGGCAGTCATTGCCGGATAGTTGGTCTTGCCTTCAAGGATAAACATCTTGGCATACTCGCCAGTCTGGATGCGCTTCAGGGCATTGCGCATGGCAACACGCGACTGCTCATTGATGACCTCAGGACCAGTCACGTACTCGCCATACTCCGCATTATTGGAGATGGAGTAATTCATGTTGGCGATACCGCCTTCGTACATGAGATCAACAATCAACTTCAGCTCATGCAAGCACTCGAAGTAAGCCATTTCCGGGGCATAACCGGCTTCAGTCAGCGTCTCAAAACCCATCTTGACGAGTTCGACAGCGCCGCCACACAACACAGCCTGCTCACCGAACAAGTCTGTTTCGGTTTCTTCGCGGAAGTTGGTTTCGATCACACCACCCTTGGTGCCGCCATTTGCAGCCGCATAGGAAAGCGCAATGTCCTTGGCCTTGCCGGATTTGTCCTGATAAATCGCGATCAGGGAAGGCACGCCGCCACCTTTCAAATATTCGGAGCGAACCGTGTGGCCCGGGCCTTTCGGCGCAACCATAATGACGTCGATATCATCACGCGGAATGATCTGGTTGTAGTGCACGTTGAAGCCATGCGCGAAAGCCAGCGTCGCGCCTTTTTTCATGTTCGGAGCAATGTCGTTATTGTAAACGTCAGGCTGGGACTCATCCGGCAACAAAATCATGACCACATCGGCCTTCTTGACGGATTCAGCAACTTCCTTGACCTTATGACCAGCCGCTTCGGCCTTTTTCCAGGAAGCACCATCCTTGCGCAGGCCAACGGTGACTTCGACGCCGGAATCTTTCAAATTCTGAGCATGAGCATGACCCTGCGAGCCGTAACCAACGATTGTTACCTTCTTACCCTTGATGAGGGAGAGATCGGCGTCCTTGTCGTAATAAACTTTCATGAATTCCTCTTTATATACAGATAATTGGATTTAGATTTTGAGAATTCGATCGCCGCGACCGATGCCACAAACACCAGTCCGAACGGTTTCGAGAATCAGGCCAGCATCAAGTGCCGCTATAAACGAGTCAAGCTTGGCGCTTGCGCCGGTCAACTCAATAACATAGGTCGATTCTGTCACGTCGATAATTCGACCGCGGAAGATATCGGCCATACGCGTCATCTCTTCGCGGTCTTTGCCGGTAGCGCGAACCTTGATCAGCATAAGTTCGCGCTCGACGTGAGCAGCCTGCGAAAGATCAACCACCTTGACCACATCAATCAGCTTGTTGAGCTGCTTTGTGATTTGTTCGAGTACCTCGTCGGAACCCCGGGTCAGGATAGTCATCCGCGACAGCGAGGGATCTTCCGTCGGTGCCACAGTCAGCGATTCAATGTTATAGCCGCGCGCCGAGAACAACCCGGCCACGCGGGAAAGTGCACCTGATTCGTTTTCGATCAGGATGGAAATGATATGTCGCATATTTTCTCTCCCGCTCACAGGTCTTCAGCGAGGATCATTTCGGTCAGACCCTTGCCTGCCGCGACCATCGGAAAGACGTTTGCTACCGGGTCGATGATGAAATCCATAAATACCAGATCATCCTTGTGCTCAGTAAAGGCCTTCCGCAGCGCCGGCTCAACATCCTCAGGCTTCTCGATCTTCATCCCGACGTGACCGTAGGCCTCAGCCAGCTTGACAAAGTCCGGGAGAGAAGTGACATAGGACTGGGAATAACGTTTTGAATAGAACATCTCCTGCCACTGGCGGACCATGCCAAGCATGCCATTGTTCAGGTTAATGATCTTGATCGGCAAGCCATACTGTTTGCAGGTTGAAAGCTCCTGGATACACATCTGGATGGAACCTTCACCTGTCACACAAGCGACTTGTGCACCAGGATTGGCCATCAGAACGCCCATCCCGTAGGGCAAACCAACGCCCATGGTGCCCAGACCACCCGAGTTAATCCAGCGCCTTGGCTTGTCAAATTTATAATACTGAGCCGCGAACATCTGGTGCTGCCCGACGTCAGAAGTGACGAAGGCATTGCCACCAGTGACTTCATAGAGCTTCTCAATAACGTACTGCGGCATGATGTGGGAATCCTGCTTGTAACGCAGGGAGTCGCGGCCACGCCATTCGTTAATCTGCTTCCACCAATTCGCAACCTCTGGATCGGTCTTGAAATTACCATCCATCAGCTTGAGCAGTTCGTCCAGCACATCGGCCACATTACCAACAATAGGCACATCGACCTTGACCCGTTTCGAGATCGATGACGGGTCAATATCAATATGAATGACGCGACGTTTCTCCTCGCCAAAGTGTTCCGGGTTGCCAATTACGCGGTCATCAAAACGGGCACCGATAGCCAGGATCACATCGGAGTAATGCATGGCATTATTGGCCTCGAAGGTGCCGTGCATCCCCAACATGCCGACAAACTGCTTGTCAGTGGCAGGGTAGCCGCCCAAGCCCATCAGCGTATTAGTCACCGGAAAGTCAAGCTTGCGTGCCAACTGCGTCAACTTTTCAGCTGCGTCAGAAAGGATAACCCCCCCCCCGGCATAGATGATCGGGCGTTTGGCTTCCTGCAGAATCTGCAGAGCCCGCTTGATCTGACCAAGATGCCCCTTGACAACCGGATTATACGAGCGCATCTGAATCGTCTTCGGATAATCGAAGGCACACATCTGGGCCGTAATATCTTTCGGAATATCAACCACGACAGGGCCGGGACGGCCAGTCGCCGCAATATGGAAGGCTTTTTTGATCGTCACGGCCAGATCCTTGACGTCTTTAACCAGGAAGTTGTGTTTGACGCAGGGTCGGGTAATACCGACTGTGTCGCACTCCTGGAACGCATCCTGGCCGATATAGGCTGTCGGCACCTGACCGGTGATGACAACCATCGGAATCGAGTCCATGTAGGCAGTCGCAATACCGGTCACGGTATTGGTCACGCCAGGCCCAGATGTCACCAAAGCGACACCTACCTTTTGCGAAGAACGAGAATAGGCATCCGCCGCGTGAACCGCAGCCTGCTCATGGCGCACGAGAACGTGCTTGACTTGGTCTTGCCTGAAAAGAGCATCGTAGATATGGAGAACGGAACCACCTGGGTAACCGAACACACAATCCACCTTTTCTTCCTGCAGGCACCTGATTACAATTTCTGCACCGCTGATCATCATTCTTGAGCCTAAAAAAGCTGTTGCCGAAAGGGCGTAACCTTAATCGAGCGGCTCTTTGCGGTCAAGGTTTCCCAATACAACTATATAATCTTCAAAGTTTTTACTGGAAGAGACAACCCTGGCTTCACCTCAGCAATTATCCAGCTTTCTTGAAGCCGTTGAGCGGCGCGCATTCAAACAAGCCATGTTTGCAGTGCATCAAGAAGAGTCAGCACTGGATATCGTTCAGGATGCCATGCTCAAGTTGGCCGAAAAATATGGCGATCGACCCGAAGAAGAGTTTCCCATGCTCTTCCAGCGCATTCTGCAAAACACGATCCGAGACTACTATCGACGCAGCAAAGTACGTTCAATGTGGACAACCTTGCTCTCGGCATTTTCATCGGATGACGATGACAGCGATCCGCTGGAAACCCTCGCTGCAGACGAGGACGATGCCGGCCCGAGAACGCCGGAAAGCAAGTTGCTGCAAGCGCAAACACTGAACATTATCGACAGTGAAATAAAAAAATTGCCGGCACGTCAACGGGAAGCCTTCCTTTTGCGTTACTGGGAGGAAATGGACGTCGCTGAAACCGCCGTAACAATGGGTTGCTCCGAAGGTAGCGTCAAGACCCACTGCTCACGCGCCACTCATTCGTTGGCATCCGCCCTGTCGGCCAAAGGCATAAAATTATGAAAGAAGAACGCTACGCTTATCGGGTTCGGCAAATGCTGAATCACGGTCTGAAAGAAATTCCACCGACTGCCAGTCGGCGCTTGGAAGCGGCTCGCCATATCGCACTTGCACGGCAAAAGCTCGTTCAGCCAGAAACGGTTCTTTCCATGGCCGGCTCAACATCCCTTTACTTCCCTCAGCAAACGCAAGCCCCTTACTTCAAACAACTGTTGGCGATTGCCGCCCTTTTAATAGGCATGTGGATTTCTTTCTACTGGCATAGCGTTCAGTACGTCAGCGCGCTGGAAGAAATCGATAGCGCATTGCTCGCTGACAGGCTCCCACCAGAGGCTTTCATGGATAATGATTTTTTTGAATGGCTAAAAGACGATACCTCGGCGGAGTAATCCTCTGCCTGACTTTAATCGCAGCGCCAGCGCCTGCGGAACCGCCGCAAGCCGTCTCCATTGGCACCCTGCCCCAGCCCGCCTGGAGCGATCTGAGCGTAGAGCAGAAAACCATTCTGGCGCCACTCGCCAAAGACTGGGGAACGATGGGCAACGTGCGCCGAAAAAAATGGCTGGGTATTGCTGAACGCTACCCTACAATGAAACCTGACGCACAAATCCGGACGCAGGATCGCATGCGCGAGTGGTCCAGACTGACACCGGAGCAAAGGACAAAAATTCGCAATCGTTACAAAGATTTTAATCAGCTTCCGGCCGAACAAAAAATCGTTGTCAAACAAAAATGGGAGGCTTACTCCAATTTGCCTGACGATGAAAAACAGCGCGTGCGGGAAACAGGAAAATCCACCAGTCTGCTCAACCCGCCGCCGAGACTGACCGAGCCGGCCACCAATGAAATCTCACCAAACTGGCCTGAGCCCGCAACGCAACCTCGGCCTGAAGAAGAGATACGTAACATTGAATAAAATCCCGCTTCCCGGCCTTGGACGCCGCCTAACCAGCATGCTCTATGAAGGGCTGGTTGTTTTTTCGATATTGCTGATTGGCTTTTTATTACCGCAGGTTGTGCTCGCCGGTTTTGGTGTCGTGGTCAGCGCCAGGCAACTCTGGCTCCACGTGATTGTTCTGCTGATGCTTTATTTTCTCTGGTGCTGGCTGAATGGTGGCCAGACATTACCAATGAAAACCTGGAAACTACGCATAGCCAACACTGACGGCAGCCCGCCTCGCCCAACCCAGGCACTATTGCGTTACCTTGCGGCTTGGCCAAGCATTGCACTTTTTGGGGTGGGTATTTTGTGGGCAATATTTGACCGGGACAAACAGTTTTTACATGACCGAATCGCCGGCACCCGAATCGTCAGCACCAAAACCTGATGCGGCACTTATTAAGTTGAAGCCCCGTTTACTAACGACGCTCTACCCACCACATCATGCTGACAGCCGCCAGAAGGAACAGTGCTGATGGCGCTGCGGCACTGGCAAACGGTGGCCAAGCGTTGATTATGCCGAGATTGGAAAACAATCCGTTGAGTGCGTAATACAAAATACCCAGCATTACGCCGGCAAAAATTTTCAAACTAACGCCACCTACGCGGTTATGCGAGTAGCCGAATGGCAAAGCCAGCGCGACCATTACAAATACAGCCAGCGGGTAAATAAGCTTTTTCCAGATGGCAATTTCGTAGCGTTCAGTCGTTTGCCGGTTTTCTGACAAATGCTGGGTGTAACTAAGCAGCCCGAAAAGCGACATTCTTTCGGGAGTAACCATCAAAACTGACAGTAATTCCGGGTTGACCGCAGAATGCCATTGACCGGTTTCATACCGCTCCACCCGAGCCTTTTCCCCTTCAAGAATAGTTTTAACCACCCCACTCAGAAGCCAACCTGTACCCGACTCAAATGTCGCCGATTCAGCCTCAGTCACCGATTTGAGTGCATTGTCAGCGTCAAAATCGTAGATACGAATTTTTTTAAGACTGTCATGTGTTGCTTCACTGATATTGATAAAACTACGCCCATCCTTGACCCACAAACCTGTTTCGAAACCCTTTTGAGCAATAACCCGGCTCATCACCTTGAGACGTACTTCCTGACCAAGACGTTCCGAAAAGGGAACGAGGCTTTCTCCGATTACAAACGTCAACAACGCAAGCAGCACGGCCACTCTAAAGAGCGACATCAGCAATTCGCTGGTTGCCAGTCCGGAGGCACGCAAAACTGTAATTTCCGAATGTCGAGCCAGCGTTGAGAGCGCATAAAGCGTCCCAATCAAGGTGGCGATTGGAATCAACTCATAAACCAACCCGGGCAAACCAAGTACAACAAACAGCATAGCGTGCCAGAGTTGACGGCCATTCTGACCGACATCCCGCAATTCGTTAATGACATTGAAAAAACTGAATATAACGAGAAAAGCGACGAGAACAAGCATCACCGCCGCAAAGGTCTCACGCATCAGATAACGCTGATAAAGCCTCAGACGGAAACTCATGCGCGCCTCCTCTGCCAGGGCATTGCTATCGCGATACGCCGGTAAAACAAAAACACCAGCGGCAGGAGCATCATCGCATGCACCGCCCAAACGCCGATCCAGAACGAGAGTTTGCCTTGTGCTACCCAGGATTGGGCAGCTGAAAGCAGATTGCTATAAATCGCATAAATCAGAATGGCGATCAGCATGTTGGCAGAACGTCCGGCCCGCGGATTGACATAGGAAAGCGGGATCGCCAGCATGGCAAGGATCAAGGCTGAAACAGGCAAACCGATCCGCCATAGCAATTCACCGCGCGCCTTGTTGCTCGCATCCATGATCAATTCATGGATTGGCAGGCCGCGAGCGGCGCGCTCTGCCGGCTCTGCGACGGCATCCTCAATCCGCACACGGTAATTTTCAAACTCCATGATCTTGAACTGTGGCGTTCCCGGCTCCACTTCGTAACGCCGCCCACGCTCCAGTACCACAAAGCGGTCACCGTTTGCAGCGGTCTCCTGATAACCGGAGTTGGACATAACAACGCCCAATTGCCCCTCTTGCACAGAGGCAAGAAACACATTAGCCACTCGACTCGCGTC
Organism: uncultured Dechloromonas sp.; assembly: GCA_964561415.1. Classification (GTDB taxonomy): domain Bacteria; phylum Pseudomonadota; class Gammaproteobacteria; order Burkholderiales; family Rhodocyclaceae; genus Azonexus. Next base: position 16,169 of record CAZLPR010000012.1, read on the forward strand.
GTCGGCCATGGCCTCGACAAAAAATACCCGCTGGCCTTTTTTGATCTCCCGGAAAACGCCCGGCGACACTTGCGACAACTCGTTGCGAGCGGAAAGTTTCTGCTGATACTCCAGGCGACTTTGATTGGCCCAAGGGGACAAATAACTGGAGAGAGCCGTAATAGCCAGAACAATCGGTAGAGCGAACTTCAAAACCGGCCGCAACCAGTCTGTCAAGGGACGCCCGCAGGAAAACCAGACAACCATCTCGGAGTCGCGGTAAGCCCTCGACAGACTAAGCAAAATCGAAACAAACAAGGTGAGGGAAAGCAAAATGGGCATGAAGTTCAAGGCTGAAAAACCCAGCATTGAGACCACCGCTTCGGGCGCAATTAGTCCGCCGGCCGCTTCTTTCAGAAACCGGATTAATTGACTGGAGGTCAGGATGGCCAGCAACACAACACCAATGCCAGCGGCTGCCTGAGCAAATTCACGCCGGGCGGCGCGTTCGAATATCATGCTTTGACGAAACCGAAAAAATACGAGGATAATCCCTCAAACACCGATATATCCTTGATCAGGAGCAGCTTGTGGAATTTAGCATAAAAAGTGGCAGCCCGGAAAAGCAGCGTAGCGCTTGCGTTGTTGCTGGCGTCTTCGAATCGAGAAGGCTTACCCTACCCGCAAAGTTACTTGACAAGGCTGCCGACGGTTACATTTCCGAGATCGTCCGCCGCGGTGACATGGACGGCAAGGCCGGAAGCACTCTGCTACTGCAAAAAGTACCTGGCACGGTGTGTGAACGCGTGCTCCTGGTGGGGCTAGGCAAGGAAAAAGATTTCTGCGAAAAAGAGTTTTGCAACACCGTCCGCACTGCAATTAAAACAATTAGCGAGACAGGTGCATTCGACGCCTCAATTTTCCTGACCGAGCTCACAGTCAAGAAACGTAGCGTTGCCTGGCGCATCCGTCAGGCAACGATGATTGCACTCGACAGCACTTATAAATTCGATCAGTTCAAGAGCAAGAAAGACGAAAACCGTCGGCCATTGCGCAAACTGACCCTTTCCGTCGAACGCCGCAATGAGCTTGCGAACGCTGAAGAGGCGCTGAATCAGGGTATTGCGATTGCACAGGGAGTGGCCTTAGCCAAAACGCTGGGCAACCTGCCGCCCAATGTCTGCCACCCAACCTATCTGGCCGAGCAAGCGCAGGCCATGGCCACAGAGTTCAAACTCGGTTGCGAAATTCTCGACACGGCCGATATGGAAAAGCTCGGCATGCACTCTTTGCTTTCAGTGGCGCGCGGCGCCCATCAGCCCCCCAAACTGATCGTGCTCCACTACAAAGGCGGCCAAGCCAGCGAAAAACCAATCGTCCTGGTCGGCAAGGGCGTCACCTTCGACACCGGCGGCATTTCCTTGAAGCCGTCGGCCGAAATGGATGAAATGAAATATGACATGTGCGGTGCCGCCGGCGTTCTCGGCACGATGCAAGCCGTCGCCCGCATGCAGTTGCCGATCAATCTGACGGTGATTGTTCCCGCTACTGAAAACATGCCCGGTGGCAACGCCTCCCGCCCTGGCGATATCGTCACATCGATGTCTGGCCAGACCATTGAAATTCTCAATACCGATGCCGAAGGGCGGCTGATTTTGTGCGACGCACTGACCTATGCCGAACGCTTCGCGCCCGAAACCGTGATCGACGTCGCCACCCTGACCGGCGCCTGTGTCGTTGCCCTCGGCGCAGTGGCAAGCGGCCTGTTCGCCAACAAGGACAGCCTCGCCCGCGATCTGCTCGAGGCCGGTAATGAAGCGCATGACCGCGCCTGGCACATGCCCATTTGGGACGATTACCAGGAACTCCTCAAGAGTCCGTTTGCCGACATGGGCAACATCGGCGGCCGCTGGGGTGGC